>JANMUC010000691.1:0-4278 GCA_031391225.1 Deinococcales bacterium | reverse complement strand
GTTTGTTTGGGAAAAAATGAAGGACATCGCTGCCACCATCAGCGCGATTACCTCGAGCCTTGCAGAAATTGCGGCAGGAAATATTGATGCGGCAGCCGCAAAAATTAAGGACAGTTTGGTCGGTGTTCTCGGTTTGGGCGTTGGGTTCTTGGCTCGAGTGGCGCATTTGGACGGTATTGCCGATAAGGTCAAAGCACTGTTCAAGAAGATTAGAGACCCCATTGAGAAAGCACTTGCCAAAGTAATTACTTGGTTTAAAGGTTTGGTTGGCGGTAAGGGAAAGACCACAACACCAGTAACAACCGCACCCAAAGAAGCCCCACCCAAAGACCCAGAGCACGATAAAAAAGTGAAAATAGGCTTAGACCAAACTGTCCTTAATTTTTGCGGCTGCCGCATCAATATTTCCTGCCGCAATTTCTGCAAGGCTCGAGGTAATCGCGCTGATGGTGGCAGCGATGTCCTTCATTTTTTCCCAAACAAACTTAATGGTTTCGTAAAGTTTAATGGCGGCTTGAACAAGCCCCGCACCTGGTATAAACATGCTCCCAAGGGCAATAATGCCTTGTTTTACGACAGTATTGATGACATAGCTTTTAATCCCACCAATGATGGTTTCTTGCAGTGCATCGCCTTCGTAATATTGTCTTGCCGTGGCGGCAAAACCGTTTTGTTGAATGCTCGAGAATGCGGCTTTGGCTTCACCCGAGGCATCAATCGCGGCTTGTCCTCCTGGGACGGCAGTGATCAGTTTTTGTTTCAGTTGTTCTGGCGTACCACCGATTATTTGAAGTCCAACGTGCAACACGCCTGTGGCATCCCAGGTTTTTGGTAGGTCAATATTGCCCATTGTGCCTGTAAACAGCTTAACGACACTCGCCTCGAGATGCTGCGGTAGGTTTGCGGTGAACTGACCAAAGCCTTTGCTGACGGCTTGCCCAACGTGTTTCACAAAAGCGCCAGGGTCGTCTAGGACTTTGCCAGCGTTTGTACCGATTTTTTGGATTGTCTCGAGAACCTGTTCGCCACCTGGTAATTGTTTTAGAACGTTTTTAACAACGTATTCACCTGTTTCAGCCAGCGCGGTTAAGCTTTTATCGGCAACGTTGGCTGTACCATCGGCAAATTTACCTGCGAAATCATCGTTCACCACGACTTGACTTGCGATCTTCTTGGCAAACTCGAGGCTGGGAAGCCAGATGAAACCAGGGAAGGTTTTTACGTCGTCCCAACCGTTTTTGTCGCTGGGTTTGGGCATCAGTGTTGGGTTGAGGTAACTGAGTGCGGCAATCATTTTGTGACGTTCAGAACGTTTTAGCATTCCGTCCATGTTGGGGTAATTGTTAATCACGATGCTCGAGGCGTTATCGCCAGATTTGATCTCGTACAGTTTCGCACCGACTTCTGGGGCGACGCTGACCAAATGAGCTGCAATGTAACCTTCTTTGCCGTCAGTCGCTCGAGCTTTAAACCATGTTGGGTCTTCGGGTGCTTTTGAGATGAAGAATACACTGCGTTGTGGGTAGCGCTGAATGGCTTCGCTGTTTGTGCCTGGGGCTTTACGTAAAGTGATGCCTCCGCTGTCAATGACAGCTCCTAGCCCAGAAAGTGCACCGCCAGCGGCTTTGGTTGGTGTTTTTGGTGCTGAGGCTTGTGGGTATTTGGCAAGCAGGACTTTGTATGAGCAGTATTCGACAAATTTTCGACTCGAAGAATTAAACAATTGATTCTCAAGAATGGCTTGTGAGTTCATCTGAGCAATGGGAATACTGTTTAACTCGGTTTGTACCAGTGCGAAAATGGCTTGTTTTTCAGGGTTTTGGAGAGTGTTGTATTGGTTTTTGATTCTTGTTGTTGTCTGTGTGTCAAGCACTCGACCAAGCACAAAGATAGATTGGGCTTTGGAGTCATCAAAAAATGCGCTCATGGCAATGGC
Organism: Deinococcales bacterium; assembly: GCA_031391225.1. Taxonomy (GTDB): domain Bacteria; phylum Deinococcota; class Deinococci; order Deinococcales; family JAAFIG01; genus JANXTZ01. The sequence continues at coordinate 2,342 of JANMUC010000691.1, read as the reverse complement.
AAATAAAATATCAGAGCGATCTGTAGCGGTAGGTTGAGTTGAATATGAAAGCGACGCAAAGATTGCTTTGGCTTTTTGTTCGGCTGCTTCCCATTTTGATTTTCCCTCGCCGTACATGTAATTTCGGAGGGCTGTGGAATTAGGACTGGAATCACGCATGATTTGGTACGGCTGAACTTGAGATTTGTATACGCTGAACGCGTCTGTTTGACCAGATTGCTGCTTTGTTTCGCGTTGTACAGTCAAACTCGAGCGTTGTACAGCTTGTTTGCTTGGGTGGCTTGCTTTGGTGTCTTTTGCTGTGCTTTGGGTACTGGCATCGGGAGCTTGAAACAATTTGCTCCAAGCATTATTTGCATTTAAGACTTTCGCAAAACCTTCAGCGATCTTGGCAATGTCCGCAGCACGGTCTGTGCCATTGACCAATCCTCGAGCGCCGACAAAATCGCTGTTTTTGTCGGTAATGTAATGGTTCAAGCCTTTTTTTGCTTGCGCGAAGCTGTCGTTCTGCATTCCACTAACCAGAATTTTCGCGGCAAGTTCAGGCACCAAGTTAACGTGCGTTGGGTTTGCCTCGAGGTCTATTGGCTGGGTTTTGCCGCCGTACGTTTGGTTATTGTACGTGTAGGTGAAACCTTCGTTTTGCAATTGCGTGCCGAGCCGTTTGTAATTGTCGCGCCCAGTAATCTGTACAAAGCCGCGCCCTCGGTAGTTTGCGGCGTCGCTCGAGTTTTTAACATTGCCGAGCTTTGCGCCGTAAGCATCATCGTAGTAAGTGTCTAGGTTGTCGGTGTTGTTCGGGTCGGCATTGACCCTGTTCCCAGTGACGTGGTTACTACGGTAGGGAATATCTTCGACATGGGTTTTTTTGGTTTTTTGGTCTTTGACCTTTTTGTGCTCGGTCTTGAGTGGATTGTGATCTTCGACCAGCGATTCGCTTCTCGAGAATTGTTTTGTGCCAAACCGCGATTCGTGTTGCGCGGTGGCAAGAATGTACGCGACCTGATTGGCGTTTTTGATTTGGCTCGAAAAACACTGCCTTAAAATGACGGGAATGTTGCTTTGCGCATCGGTTTGATATTTTTGCGGAACGACTATCAGCAAAGATGCGCTCAGGGTTGCCAAGGCGGTTTCATCAAGACTGACGCTGACTGGAGTAACAACTGGGGTCGGAGGTTGTGGTTCGCGTTGCAGGGGTTGATGTTGCAGCAAACTTGAGCGCTGCATGGCTTTAATTTTGGCGCGGTGGGCTGGAGGTTGACTGGCAATCAGTGGCGAATTGGGTTGCGCTTGATTCTCGAGGTTCTTGAATTTGAAATTTGGATTGAAGCCCGAGGCAAGTTCTGCGCCTTTGGTTTGGGCGGCAGTCTCGAGGCTGGGGTCGCTGTCAATGCCTGGTTGAACCTGTCCCGATGACTGTTGAAGCGTGTGGGTGGTTTCGTGTGCGATCAGCTCGTAACCCGATTTGGTGTTTGGGTCAAACGCACCGCTCGAGAAGAAAATGTCGTTGCCCGTCGTGAAGGCTTTGGCGTAAACCGATTTAGAAAGAAAATCAGCTTCACTGTCGGTATGAACGCGCACGCTCGAGAGGTCGGTGTTTAAACCGGTTTCCAGTTGCTGGCGCACGTTTTCGGGCAGTGGGTTTCCGCCGCCGAGTTTGGTTTTGATTTTGTCACTGATCCCAGAGTTCGGACTGGTCGGATGCGCCTCTTCTTTTGCCAGTTGCATTGCCTGGGATTGCCTTGTGGGGTCTTCCAGTAAGGCGGTTCGTTGCAGCTCGAGATCAGCCTCACCTTGCACCACAAGCCGTTGAATGCTGGTGTAATCCGATTGACGCGGGTTGATGCCCGTCAACAAGCCACGCAGCGCAACGTCACGGTCGGCTTTACGTTGAATGTTCAGGATGGCACTGGCGGCATCGTTTGGGGTCAAACCACTGGCGAGTCGTTGTACCGCATACGTTTTTCCAAGAGCAAAGGATTGCTGGTTGGCTGGTTTAAACACATTTGCAGCATCCAAAAACGGCGTGTCTGGATGATTGTGCTTTGCCCTTAAAACAGGCAATTCGGTGTTAAACCATTCGGCTCGAGCGTTCAAATCGTTTGGTGGTTGCAAAGCTCGAGTTTTTTGCGATTGTAGACTGATGCGATCATCAACCAGGCTTTGCAATATTTCGGGTTGTACTGCGGTTTGATATTGATCTCGAGCCTGTGCCGTTTGGATGCTCGAGGTTTTGACCTGTTGCTGAGATTTTCGTTGGACTGGGCTTTTAACAAAGCTCGAGAAGAACGTTTGTTGTCTGGTTTGCGTATCGGCAAGTCGTTGAACACGTGATTGTTGTT
>JANMUC010000644.1:0-8996 GCA_031391225.1 Deinococcales bacterium | reverse complement strand
GCGAGCGGATGATTATGGTTGTGAGCAAGGTCTTTTTTATCAGGTGACGTTGGCTCTTGGGGCGGTTGGTGATTCGTTGAGGATCAATTTTGAGCCATTTATTTTATGTTAACTTAATTCTGTTGGGGTACTTATTTAGAAACTGAGCACATTTCCTTGTGGCTGAGCCACTTGGACATGATTTTTCCATTACGCGAAAACATGCCTCGGGTAAGTAAACAAAACATATGTAGTTCTGAGTTAAAATTTGTGCGCGAGTTACGGCTGGATTGTTGCGGAATGTGCTTGCTTGATCCATCCAGCTCTGAAAAGCTTTCAGTTCGTTAAGTCGATCTGAAATGGGAACTTGCGAAACAGATGTAATGGCGTTCTTTTGTTCTGGTGAAAGCGCTTGAATTTCTGTGACAACAGTTGTCGCAAGGTTCATTGCCATTGTCGTGGAAAGCTTTACTTTTGTTGTTAGGCGGCTCGAGAAAGCTTGCATTTGTATATCGAGGCGTTTCCAATCCTGATCGCTCATTTTGTAATCATGTCACAATCTACGAATTGACTCGAGCATCAAATTTCAATACGTGAAATGCTTGATCTTCTCCCCGCGTTCTTCAATCTCGGTCATGGCTTCAATCCCAATCTCGAGGTGCACATCCGCCCAATTTTGCGTGACTACAAAGTCTGAAGCTTCGGTTTTGATGCCGTCGGGTGTGGTCGGCACGTCCGACACCAACAACAGTGCCCCCCTGGCAATCTGGTTGTGATGCCCGACAATAAAAATCGTGGCGGTTTCCATGTCAATGCCAATGCAAGTCAATTTTTGCAGTCGCTCGAGAAACACGGTGTCGTGCTCCCAGAGGCGGCGGTTGGTGGTGTAAATCACACCCGTGCGGTATTCCAAATCCCTTGACGCAATGCGGTCTGAAACGAATTTGTGCAGTTTGAAACTGGGCAGGGCGGGTACTTCGGGCGGGAAGTAATCGTTGCTCGTGCCTTCACCTCGAATGGCGGCGATGGGCAGAATGAAATTTCCAATCTCAGTTGAATCTTTTAAGCCGCCGCATTTGCCCAAGAACAGCACGCCTTTTGGTTCTCGAGCGGACAGTAAATCCATGATCGTGGCGGCGTTGGCGCTGCCGATGCCAAAGTTAATCAGCGTCAAGCCGTGGCTGTTGGTGGCGGCTTGCATCGGGCGTCCCTCGCCGTGAATCTCGCAACCAAAACGGTTGGCAAAATTTTCAGTATAATTTCTGAAATTGGTCAGCAAGACGTAATCGCCAAATCCCTCGAGCGGCATTCCGGTGTAGCGTGGCAACCAGTTTTTGGCGATCTCGAGACGGTTTTTCATGAATCAATTTACACTGGAAACCCGTTTTTCACTCGAGGTCGGATGTTTGTGTCATGTATTTGGCAGTGAACGCACTGGGTGTCATGGTTTTAATGGGCAGTTGTTTGAAATGCTTTTCGTCACGTGTGACGATCATATCCGCGCCAAATTCGATGGCAGCACTGACTTGAAGCGCGTCTTCTAAATCTTTGGTTGGCATGGCTAGCGCCTGCCTTACGGAACTGGTGTTGCCCGCAGCAACTTCAACAAACAACAACAAATCGGCAAGGAAGGCTCGAGCGTCTTGTTTGACCAAATACGCAATGTTGGAAATGCTGTGCCAAGCCACCGCCGCCTGCTTTGGGTTCAGTTCCGCCCAGTCAACCACTTTGACACTGTCGGCATAAAATTCTGCTCGTTCCAATGCCACGTCAAGCAAGATGTTTGTGTCAATCAAAATTTTCATGACTCGAGCTTGTAACGTTCTTTCATCGCTTCGAGCAAGGGGTCATTGTTCGTTTCGCGGAGTTTAAATTTCCCGCCCCATTTATCGCTAAAGCTGATGCGTTTGGTTGTACCTTGATCGGTGTTTTTCTTGAGGAGGTCTTCAATCAATGCCGAAAGATTGGTTTTTCTGGCGCGTGCCACGGTTTTTGCCCGCCTTATCACGGCAGGGTCAAGGGTAATGGTGACTCGAGATTTCATACATACTTTATAGCATAGTATGTACTTTTGTTCAAGTCTCAAAACAACAAAAAACTGGAGGCTCATCTTGAGCCTCCAGTTTTGGTCTTGATATTCGCTTCTTAAGCTCGTCCTGGTTTTGGCAACACGGTTGGCGGCATAAATCCTGGTTCTGGTTTTTCCTTTGGTGGTTCGCGGCGTGGTATTTCTTCTTCGGGCAATTCCCCACCCTCGAGCAGCGTTTGAAAATCTTCACCGCTCAGGGTTTCTCGAATCAGCAACTCGCGCACGACCCGATCCATGTCTTCGCGGTGTTCCTCGAGCAGCAATCGCACGCGGGTAAATTGTTCTTCGACAATACTTTTAACTTCAAAATCAATCACCCGAGCGGTTTCTTCGCTGTAATGACGCACTTCGCCGCCGTAACCCAAGTAATTTTGTTGCTCTTCGACCAGCGCAACGTGTCCAAGGTTGTCACTCATGCCCCATTCGGAAACCATTCTGCGGGCAATACTGGTGGCTTGTTGAAAATCGTTTTGAGCGCCCGTGGTGACATCGCCAAACTCGAGTTCTTCGGCGGCGCGACCAGCCAGTGCCACGGCGATGCGGTCAAGAAGTCGTTTTTTGGAGTAGTGCATTTGCTCGCCTGGCATTGGCATCATGAAGCCTGCGGCGTTGCCTCGAGGAACGATGGTCAGTTTGTGAACGCGGTCTGCCATTGGCAACAGGTTTGCCGCCAGCGCGTGTCCAACTTCGTGATATGCCGTGATGCGTTTGTCGGCGTCGTTGATCACCCTAGATTTTCTGGCGGGTCCCATCGTCACGCGGTCTGCGGCTTCGTCAAGGTCGCGCAAACTGACTTTGCGGCGTCCATTTCGGGCTGCCAGCAATGCAGCTTCGTTCAGTAAGTTCTCCAAATCAGCGCCGACCATGCCTGGGGTGCGACGGGCAATGACTTTGAGGTCAACATTTTCCTCGAGCGGCTTTTTGCGGCTGTGAACGCGCAAGATTTCCTCGCGTCCTTTTACGTCGGGCGCGTCAACCACGGTTTGACGGTCAAAACGACCTGGGCGTAACAACGCGGCATCGAGCACGTCTGGACGGTTGGTGGCTGCCAGAATGATGATGTCGTGCTTGGTTTCAAAGCCGTCCATTTCGACCAAGAGTTGATTGAGGGTTTGTTCGCGTTCGTCGTTGCCGCCGCCAAGACCACTGCCACGCTTTCGACCAACGGCGTCAATCTCGTCAATAAACACGATGCAGGGCGCAGCTTTGCGGGCTTGCTCGAACAAATCACGAACCCGTGCCGCACCGACACCCACAAACATTTCGACAAAATCACTGCCGGAAATCGTAAAGAACGGCACTCGAGCTTCGCCAGCCACAGCTTTTGCCAGCAAGGTTTTGCCGCTGCCAGGAGGTCCGACCAGCAAGCAACCGTGAGGGATTCTCGCGCCGATATCGTGGAAACGGGCGGGGTTTTTCAAGAAATCGACGATCTCGGTCAGTTCCTCTTTGGCTTCGTCGCAACCCGCCACGTCTTTAAAGGTGGTTTTGGGTGCGCCTTCAGGCACAATACGGGCTTTGGATTTGGCAAAACTCATCGCGCCGTCTTGACCGCCGCGCATGCCGCGCAACAAGAACCACATCAGACCGACCATGGCAACAATCGGCAGCAAATTAAACATGATGTTGAGCCAGTTCATGCCCTGCCCGTTGTCCACGTCAACATTCTTGATGCCTTTGTCTTTTAGGAAACTCGGGCTGCTCCAATTGTCGGTGATGGTGGTGGCGGTGCTGAATTTTTTACCGTCCTGCATCTCGCCGTTCAAAATCACGTTTGCACCTTCGGTATTGATACGAACGCTTTTGACTTCATTTTTGCCAACCGAATCAATAAAAACCGAAAAATTGATTGGGTCAACATTGCTGCGCGGGACATTGATCGAGATTAAAACACCAACCATAATCAATGCCAGCACAATCAACCAGATGTTGACGGGAGGAAAACGCTTCACAAGGACTCCTTCTTGACGGTGTGGAAACTGAAAACGACTTTCGCAAAAGCGCAAAGACGTTGGTGGGTGAAAACTCGAGGTTCTGACATAGGTTATTTTACTGCTTTCTTAAAATTTGAACGGGTTGAATGCCCCAATGTTTTAGTACCCTGTAACGCTACGTGAGCGCTTGTGATGGCACTGGGTGAAAGCTCACAACTTAAAGGTTTTGTGAAGCACTTTTGATGCGGTGTTTCTCGAGCCAAGTTTCCAAAATACTGATCGCGCTGGCTTCGTCGGTACGTCCTTTTTCTTGACGTTTTTTGCGGCTGCTGCCTGCCAATAAGGATTGTGTGGCGATACGGGTCGAGAAGCGTTCGTCTTGCAGGATCACGTTTAAACCTGCCATCTCGAGCGCCGTGGCAAAACTTCGGACTTTTAGCGTTTGCGGCGAATCCGCGCCGTCGGTGCGCAGTGGCAGTCCAACGATCACCGCTTTTGCCTGTTCAGCCTTGAGAAAATCTTTGATGGCTTGAACGTCCAACTCGAGTCCAATACGGGTGTGATAGCCCTTCGGAAACGCGAAACGTCCTTGGGCATCGCTGGCGGCGAAACCAATGCGGGCTTCACCAACGTCTAGGGCGATTGCGGGAAGTAAATCACTCATGCCTTAGCTTACGGCGTGCCAGCACAAATCGTTCACGCCCGACCAAATCAGCTTTAAGCATGACATCTTGCCAGATCGAAGGCTCGAGTTCACTTGCTAATGTTGCGGCGTTCCTGGGGTCAAGCTCGAGCGCCAGCAAACCACCAGAAATAAGTTTTTGACTGGCGGCAATCACAATCTCTCGAGCCAAACTTAAGCCGTCTGTGCCACTAAAAAGGGCTTCCTCTGGCTCGAGTTGAACTTCAACATCGAGCCTGCCATTGTCGCTGGCTGGCAAGTACGGTGGGTTGGAGACAATCGCGTCAAACACCCGATCAATGGCGTTCAGAATTGAGGTTTGAACGGTTTCAAGCTCGAGTTTTAAGTTTGCGGCGTTCTTTCGGGTTAACTCGAGGGCGGTTTGGTTGATGTCGGTTGCCATCAGTTCAAGGTTTGGGCGTTCGGCTTTCAGTGCCAAGGCGATTGCGCCCGTTCCCGTGCCAATATCCACGATTTTAGCTGGCGTGTCTGGCAGATTCTGGAGTACCAATTCGACTAACCTTTCAGTTTCTGGTCTTGGAATCAAAACACCAACTCGAGTCTCAATTTTCAATCCGTAAAATTCTGTAAACCCGATAATCCACTGCAACGGTTCTCGAGCCTCGCGCCGCACCACAAAACCTTCAAGCTGCTCGAGTTGAGCGTTGGTGAGTTCTTGGTTTGCATTCAACTTTAAACCCGAATAACCCAAACCCGTCACCACCTCGAGCAACCAACTCGCGTCCGAATCTGAATCCGGAACGCCCGCCGATGCAAGGCGTTTTTTAATGTTCAGCAAAGCATTTTTAAGCTTCATGGCTGTAAGTTCCAAAGACTGGGGTACACTTTTGCAATTGATTTTTGAAAGGTTTTTATGACCAAAGTTCTCCCAGAGTACAACGGCGGCAGTATCCTCAACCTGTCCTCGAGCATTGCCGCACATTTTGGTTTGAACACGGGTTACGCGCCCTTAACGCATCAACTGCCGTTTGAAGGCAATCAGCGCGTGGTGCTGTTTATTGCCGACGGTTTGGGACAGCAGCAACTCGAGCGGCACATTGCGGACGGCGACGCGCCAAATCTTAAAGCGCTTCTCGAGCAAGACTCTGTCTCCAGCACCATCACCAGCGTTTTCCCCAGCACCACCATGAGCGCCGTGACCAGCATTCACATGGCAGCGCCGCCCGCAAAAACTGGCTGGCTCGGTTATACGCTCTGGCTCGAGGAAGTCAACGCCGTAACGGACATGATTGCGCTTGCCAACCTCGAAACCAGCACGCAACTGACAAACCCTGAATTTTTAAAAACCCAAGTCAGCTTGACGGCACGGCTCGAGAAACTGGGGGTGCAATGCTTTGCCGTCCAGCCTGGAGCATACAAGGGTTCGTTTTTGAACGACTGGTACTGGCAGGGTGCGTTTCAGGGCGGTTACAACAGCCCGAACACGATTCCCAGCCTGATCTCGAGTTATCCAAAAATGGAAGCGCCGCAGTACATTTGCGCCTATTACCCAGATTACGACACGGTCTGTCACAGGCATGGACCCGGCAGCAAACACGCCAGCGACGAGGTTGCGGCACTGGATTTGTGCGTCGCTCGAGTTTTAAAAACGCTTCCCAGGGACGGCAAAACGCTGTTTATTCTGACCGCCGATCACGGGCAACGCGACCTCGACCCAAAAAAAGTCGTGCACCTCGAGCGTGACAAGATTCTGCGTACCATGTTGCGCGGTGCGCCGGCAGGGGAGCGTCTCTCGAGGTATTTTCGGGTGCAAGACGGAGCAATAGCAGAACTTGAGGAATACTTGAAATCCTATGCCCAAACCATGCGCACTCAGGATGCTTGGCAGACGGGTTTATTTGGCGGGAAACCCGAACTTGAGACTTTTAACGCTCGAGTTGGTGATCTGATCGCTGTGGCGAATGACGGAATTCAATTTAACTGGACGTTTTCGGGACACAAAACAGCTTCGACTTTATTGGGGGCGCATGGTGGCTGGTCGAGTGCCGAAATGCTCGTTCCAGTGATTGCCTTGAAGGTCTAGAACTCGAGCCAAACAGTTTGTTAGTTTTTTGTAAGTCACTACCGTGTACGGTAGTGACGGGAAGTTTTGATTGCCTCAAATTCCCAAGGAGAAAGCCAAATGGGATTGTTGGACAACCTCAAAAAGAATTTATCCAAAGGTTACGAATTCGCCAAAGAAAAAGGCGAACTTGGCGCTCGAGTCACCCGCGTGAGGCTTGATATTCTTAACCTCAACCGCGAACGGGACGTGTTGTTTGCACGTTTGGGGCGCAGTTACTATTTTGGACGCAACGATTCGAGTGCTCTGGAGCCAATCGTGCGCGAACTCGAGCGGGTTCATGCGACCATTCGTGACCGTGAAAGCGTGCTGGCGCAACTCTTGCAACCCGCCCCAGCCGAATTGCCTGTTTTGGTTGGCAATGATGAAATCCAAGCCGACGATTTCGCAGTCGCCAATACCAACGAGACTGAACAAAAACCCGAACCTCAAGCTTAAAAACTGGTTGCCTCGAGCGTGATGGCTTACTTTGCCTCGAGCAAAATCTTGGCTTGGGCACCCGACCATTTTAAAAGCACCTCGTGTTTGCCCCCCATGCCAAAAATGCCCCTTGCATGATATTTCCCATCACTTGATCGTTCAACCTTCATGACATCTGGCGTCATGGTGTGCGATGTGGACTCGAGCGTGGCATCAATTCTGGCATCGGGTGAAAGCTCAAAACCTTGATCGCCAAGAATCTCAAACTCGAGCTTGACCCCGCCAATGGCGGTTGGCGTGGCAGTGCCTTTCAGCGTCCACGGCGCAATGCGTTGACTAAAATTCTGGATTGCCGCAAGTTGCACGCCCCGTTCGGGTGGTGAAATCGTGGACAAATTACTCGAGGCGAGCATGACAAATCCGAGCAACGCCGTCTCGAGCCTTAAAATAGTCCAAAACCGTGTGAAGCTGGCATTGTTGGGTTTTTGCTGCATTTGCGGCATCATGACAAAACGGTTGATTGCCGCCAGCGCAACGATCACGGCAACCACCGCCAATTTCAGAACCAGCGCCTGCCCGTACTGGGTTTCGACCAGTAATTCTGGGTCCCACAAGCGAATCAATCCCGTGTAAACGCCAGTCAACGTCAAAGCAATCACCGTACCAAGCCCCACACTCGAGACGCGCTCAAGCAAGGTGAGGGTGTCTTGCGGTGCTTTTGGACGCAAATTAAAAGCTGTGAACGCCACGGCGCTGACCCAAGCCGTCATGGCAGCCAGATGAATCACATCGGCAAAAATTGGCAGCACCTCAGCTCGAGCGCCCGCGTGAGACGTGAAACTGATGGTAATCAGAACGCCAACGCATAACAGTGCGTGCGCAATTTTATCGAGCAGTTTGCCGTCGAGTTTGCCAAATTCAAACCATTCTTTTTGCGCGATCAAACCAACCCACCACAATGCCGCCGCCATAGCCACCCGTGCCAAAGTTGCCCGCCCGTGCCTCGAGGTGGTCATGTACGCGCCGTACAGGTACGGATTTAACTCGAGCAATGCCCTGTATGCCGTCACGCCGACCTCGAGCAAACTGGCAACAATCAGCAACACCGCGCCCGCGTGGTGCACCCAGCGCATCAATCTCGAGGGGACGTTAGGGGAGAGGTAACGCTGAAAACTACTCGAGCCGATCAGGCAGACCGCCCCGACAAAGAAGGCGAGGCGGAAGATGAGCGGCAAGTAATCGTTGTTCATCGTGTCCAATTCAGCATAACGTGTTTATTGAATCCCTGGTTTCTGAGGCAGCGTTTCAGGGCTTAAATTGAAACCAAATATTGCCCGAAACGGCGTGGGTGTCCGTACCGAGCATGCGCCACATGACCACGTAAACGCCAGGTTTCAAGCCCGGTTTCAGGCTCACCGTGACTTTGGTGGTTTCACTCGCCTCGCCTTTAAAGCCAGTGTCGGCTCGAGTGTTTTCATCCCCTTTTTTCAGGATCAGTTTTGCTGCCAGCGTTTCGGCTTCAGCCTCGAGTGTTTCACTGTCTTTGGATTTGGTGATCAATTTGTAGACTTTAAACCTGCTAAATTGTGTCACCAGCCCTTCGTCAAACTCGAGCTTGATGGTTTTGGGCATGACTTTAACAATCTCGCCGTCTTTGGGGTTGGATTTTTTCACTTTGGAATGCGCAACGGCAATTCCAACAAGGGTGAGACTGGCGGCAAGTAAAAACAAGATGATTCTTTTCACAAAAATACCCCTCAAGTCAGCTCGAGCGAAAACCTCGAGACACAACGCTCAAAACCAAAATTC
>JANMUC010000639.1:0-6831 GCA_031391225.1 Deinococcales bacterium | reverse complement strand
GGTGCATTTTGTGGTCAAGAAGCAGCGCCCCTACAACAAAAACAAGGTTTGTAGGGATGCTGCTTGCTGCATCCTTTCGCACGGATCGGAATCAACAGAATTTTTGTGTGCAAACCGTAGCCTGATGTTGGGAGAGGGGTTGGGGGGTGAGGGTAGAACAATTACTGGTATTGTGTCTACAGCAAATTTCAAAATGATTGACGCAGTTTGTCAATCATTTTCGAGCTATGCGAGCAGAAACAAGCAGCGCCTTGCAAAGGAGTGAAAGCGCGAAGCGCGTCAACGTATTTGCAAGGCACTGTATAAAGGAAAAATCGAATTGATTTACACGGTTTCAATCCGCAATCATCACGGTCATAAAGCCTGTGGTGATGGTCGAACCGTGCGCGGTTTTATCCCCAATTCTGGCGGCTGGCATCCCATTGATTTTGACTTTGCTCGAGCCTTGAATGACCGTGTTTGGTCCTGGGGCGCACGGCGTGGCTGGAGTGGTGACGTATGCCGCCAGCAAGCCGCCAATTTTAACGATTGACGGTGCTCCAACGGGCGGCAACAACACGCCTGGCACTCCGCTGGGACAAATGTGCGTGTCGGTGGCTCGAGCGGCTGGGGGCATAAAAACTCCTTTAACCAATGTTGATCTGAGGGGCTTTGATCGAAACTTCGGTATCGCCAGTGATTTTAACGTTCTGACCTTTTAACTCGAGGTTCTTGTCGGCTTTAATTTCAACGTCACCTTTGGCATGAATACTGATTTTATTTTCTTTGGTGTCAATGTGAATAATATTGCCCTTAGAGTCCGTGATGGTAATGCCTGGTGTGCTGCTCGAGTCATCAATAATAATCAGATGGCTGTCTTCGGATTTGCCATTGTTGGTTTGAATGTAACGCCGAACAATGTGTCCACCCTCGAGGTAATCGCCTTTTTTCTTGTACGGGGTATCGACGCCGTTCCATAGACCACCCATGATGTAGGGCAGGTGAATGTCACCTTGTTCAAAGCCGACCAGCACTTCGTCGTTGACATCGGGAATCCATTCAAAACCGCGACCCTTGCCAGCGCCAATGCCGATCACTCGCGCCCAATCGCTTTCTTTGTCCTCAGAAAGGGCTGGAAATTTGACCTTCACCCGTCCGAGGTCTTTGGGGTCATCGCAATTGGTGACAATACCAACCATAAAACCGGCACGGCTGCCACTTTCGCCGCCTGCGTTCTCGAGCATCGCCATGAGGGTGTTGGTGTGTTGGGCGCTGATACTGAAGTCGGTAGTGTAACTTTTGCTGGTGTTGTAACGGTGCGTGGCGTGGGTGACAACGTAGGTGCCTTTGAATTTATCGCCGATGTTGGGAATATTGATTTTTGCACCCGCCACGATGCCGGGGTTACCGCCGCACGTGCCTTCGGCTTGGACAAAACCGCCCGAGTTGCGGTTGGCTTCGGCTTTGACGAGTTGATCGGCTATTGCTTGGTTGCGAATTGTGGTGGATAAGACTTGCACGGCTTTGCCGCCCGCTTTTTGGGCTTGACCGGTGTTGTCGGTTTCAGAAATATCGGGCTGGCTTTCGCCCTTGGTTGCCCTGGCAACAATCGCTTTTTTCTTGTCCGAATCCCAGCCGCGCACCTCAAATTCGGTGTGCTGAGCGAGAGTGGTCAGTTGAGGTTGAAAATCCATCAGACCATCTTGCCCCCAGTTGAGTTCGATTTCGTCGTCAACATCGCTTTTTTGTGGTTTTTCAAAATGCAAATCTTTGTCGCGCACGTACACCGTGTAACCGATGCTTTCGGCGCGTTTTTGTAAAAACTCGAGGTTGGTTTCATTGTCCTGAAAGACGTAAGGGTGAATCGGTGAGGTGGACTCGATTTTTGACGAACCAAGTTTCATCTCGCCAGCAATTTTTTTGGCAATGTCGGCATCGGACATGTTCTGAAAATCCCTGGTGTACTTGCCGCGGTTGAGGCGATGCAGACGGTCAAATGCCCGAACGGTCATGTAAATGTTTGGGTAAGAGAATTGTGGTTCGACCTGAATGATTTCGCCGTCGAAAACGCGTTTGTCTTTGTTATTCTCGCGCGATAAAATTTTCAAGGATTTGCCAACTTCAAATAAGCCGCTGTCCACCAAACTCATGCCCTTGTCGTGGAACGAAACCACCGCGACATCTGGCAGGTGAATGGTGCTTTCCATCGTGATGTCACGCAGTTTCATCTGAAGGTCAGAATTGACGTTGCCGTCAATTTCGACCAGAAAGTGAACCACGTTGCTCGAGGGCTTAGACAACTGGAATCACCAGGGCTTCTCCGGGTGTTAAACGCCTAATGTTTTTGATCTTATTGATGTCGGCAATCTTGCGCCACTGTGATGAATCGCCCAACGTCACGTGGGCGATGCGTGCCAGGGTGTCGCCGTCTTTGATCGTCCACATCCGTTCGCCGCCAATGCCGCCCGAGGTTGGGTTGGTCCAGGGCAGGGCTTGGTCGTCGCTTTTTTGTTTAAAGCTGACGTCCACGGTGGCACGCACCGGTTTACCGTCGGGCATGAACATTGTAAATTGCTCAGAAATGCTTTCGATCACGCCGTCAAACGACCAGGTCGAACCCCAGAAGAATTTGACGAATGGCGGGCGACCGTGTTTGGATTTTGGGTCTTTGAGTTTATCATCAACCCGCATCAGTAACCACAGTCCGTTGGTGTGATCGCGGACATCTTGCACGCTGCCGCCACCTTTGGCTTGATGGTAGGTGTCAAAGAACAATTGCAGTTTTAAGGTTGCACCCTCGCCACCCGAGAAGGTGATCTCGCCAGCATTTTTTTGCGGTCCACTTTCGTCACCTTTGCCCCAAGAGTTTGATTTGGCAAACGTGTACTCTTTGGGGTTAAACATGCACTCCACGTTGGGGCTTGTGCCGTCAAGATTGATAATCCGTGCCTTGTTTAAGCTCATACCAAACCTCCATTTTGAATGCTGGGCTGCTCGGGTAAATGATGTGGAGTTGCTCGAGAATTCTGAGGCATGCTTGCTCGAGGAACGGCTGCTAACGGTATTTCAGATCACCACATACGATTGGATCTCCAATGCCTTTGGGGTCGGTTTCGCCGCGTTGAAAATAAAGCACGATCAAGGGTTCTTTTTTGGCTTTGTTGGCGTCAAATTTTTTGGTTGGAATCTCGGTTTCGGCAAAACCGTCGCCGTATTCGTTGGCTTGCAATGTGCTGAGTGGCAGGAAGGTTTTGGTGGTTTTATCGTCACATTCGCCGTAACGAATTTGACCTGCATGAACCGATTTTGGAGCCAGATCAGCGATGGTCACCGAAATTTTGGTTCTTTCGTTCGAGTATCCCTTGACCAAAATATAACCGCCAGCCTTATTGCCCACGTCTCCCCTGACGGCTTCTGCCCGCAGAACCACTGGGAAAACAACCACTTCCGTAATTTCGACGGGTATAGGTGTACATGCCACAAAAGACATGCAGCTCATCAGTACGATTGATACTTTTTTCATCTGAATCCTTTCAAACAAATCATTGGCAGCTCGGAGGAATTGGGTTGCCGTCTCTCCAACCGCAAAAAATGTGTTGAACCTTGTCGTTGTAGGTAGTCATTTGACCCATAAATTGATTGGAATCATAGTGCGAAATGTCCATGCGCAGCGATCCGACCTCTTTATTGTGCGAATCGAGAATTGTATCAGAAATAACGGTTTGTTTGTCCGAAAATTTGGGAATACTAAATGAACCCCCTTTGATTAAAAGCATGCTTTCCCCCTCGCACATCTGCCCATATACGTTTTCGTTGACACGGTGAAGCGTTAATTTGCAATTATTGGCTGGGGTAATGCCAAGAATTTTAACGTTCCAATCGCCGGCAAAGCTGCAACCATCGGCAAATTCGACATTTTCTTTGGCTCCGCACCACTCGCCGTATGCTAAAGAGGTTCCATTAACGGTGGTTTTGCTGTTTCTAAAGTTTAACGTTAAGTTTCTGGCACTTAATAAACCCAAATACTTGACCAATTTTTCGGTTTTTCGCTCGAGCTTGAGTTTAAATTTGTTTTGTTTTGAGCTGATCAGGTCGTTCACATCGCCAATCAAGGTATCGTCTTTGTTCCACAACCGCATCGTGCCAAAGTTCATGTACCACAATTCGCCTTGGTCAGCCGCCACGGGCGGGATCACCACTGGTGCCTGTGGTTGTGGTGTCTGAGGGGTCGGCGCTTGCGTGCGTGGCTCTGACGTGCGTGGTGTTGGTGTTGGCGTTGGCGTTGGCGTTGGACGTATTGCCACTGGGGGCGTGGGACGGCTAGATGCAGAAGGGTTTTGAATTGGCGGGGCAACTATGGGTGGCGGCGCATCGCTCACCGTCAGGGAGGCTCGAGTGGCGACTTGAACCCCATCGTCGTTCACGGCGCTCAGGGTGTACGTGTAGGTTCCTGCTCGGCTTGGTTCGGCGATCAATTGCGAGGCGGCACTTGCCAGGTCTGAAAAGTTGGTGTTGTCTGTGCCCGAAATTCTGATGTTGCTGGCGTTGGAGGTTGCCCAGTTGAGCGTGATCTCTTGCCCCTGTCCTTTGATGATTTGCGACGGACTGACGGTCAGTGCGACATTGGCTTGGGCGGCAACGACTTTGAGTTTCAAGCTGCGGCTGATGCTCGGCGGTGTGGCATCGTCTGCGCCAAAAGCCGTGACGGTGACATCGCCGCTTTGATCGAGTTTGAAGGCATAGCCATTGCACTTGTCCATGTCTTTGACTTCAGAGGCGGTGGTCAGTTGATACTTCAGCACGTTTCTGGTCTGGCATTGCAGGGTAAAAAGCGCCTGTCGGTCCGCACCTTTGACCGCTTTGCCGCCAGAAGGCAGCACGGTCACGGTCAGGCTCGGCGGCAGGCTTTTGGGACGAATCGGTGTGACGCTCAAATCGGCTCGAGCCTCGCCCCAACCAAACAAATTGATTCTGTTGCTGGCAACCACCGTGTAGGTGTCGGGTTCCAAGAGTCCTTTGGGTTCGGCAAAACCTTCAACAAAATTGGTGCCTGAATTGACGCCGCATTTGCCGTTTTTAAAACTTAGTTTTTGAGAGTTCATGCCGCCTTTACGTCCGATGGTGGCGTTCACGGCAGCATCGGCTTTGCTGCAAATGATGGTAAAGCCTTGCTTGACGTTTGGCGTGTTGCCCAGCAGCGCCAATTCGATGTTGGGTTTGCGCATGTTTAGGAACAACACCAGTGCCAGAATGGTCGCCACCGCCCAAATCACCCAGTAAGGAATCAGTCCAAAATGGGTCATCTGCCCAATTGCATCTTTGGGTCTGGCAGCCGCAATCACGTTCCCCAAAACTTGCGTGGTTGGCACCTCGAGCGCGTCTGCCATCACCACAAATTGGCGTTGCACTGGGCGTCCAATCAAGCGCCATGCCGCCCAGGCGCGAAGTTTGACTGGAGCGCTTTCGCCTGGCTCGAGGTCGATGGGTTCTGAGCTTGGGCGTGGCGGCTCGAGGTATTGTTTGCGTTTTTTGGGGTTGTCTTCGTTGTCGGCTCCGGTCAAGCCTTTCAAGTCTTGGGCGTACATTTGTGCGCGGCGCATGGTCGGTCCAACGAAGGCTTCAAAGGTCGAACGTGCGATCATCTGGAGTGGGTACGTGATCAGGTTGAAGTATTTTAAGACCACTCCCCGAGCGCCCGGCGGGAAGGTCAGTTTGGGTTTGGTTTCGTCAAATTTAAATTGCAATTTGGTGCTGTCGTCTTCGGCGCTGACCACGTAACGCACCGGAATGTTGCCCTCGTTTTTGATGACGGTGTTGTAAACAGCTTTGCGTTTGGAATTGAGGTTATTGGGACGCACCGCCAGGCTGGACTGGGCAAAGCCTTGCACCGTCCAGAGGGCGTTCGCCGCGCCGCCCGCATCATCCTCGAGTTCGGTGCTTTTGGCGCGAACGATCACGCGGTATTTACCCGCCCGCGATTCGCTGACCCTTGGGACAAGAATGGTCATTAACGCGCTGGCTTGGGTGTTTGGATTGAGTTGAATCGGCGCGTCCTGCGGCACGATCCAGTACGGTGGCACGCCGTCAACGCTCAAATCCAGATGGTCTACCAGTGCGCCAAGGTTCGCCAGCGTGACTTTTAAGGTCATAGCTTGCCCAGGAATCAAACTGAGGACATCGCGCTCGAGCGCCACCGCAATACGGTTTGCCCCCGCCGCGCCCGAGGGTTGCTCGAGTTTGAGCCAGTACGTGCCAATTTGCAGCACGCCGAGCCAGGACCAAACGGTGGGTTCGAGTTTGGGCAGGCGTCCGTTTTCGAGCGCCGAACCAATCAGCATCGAACCGTTGCTGCTCGAGAGGTCGGTCACCAGCACCTCGCGTCCGTCAAATTCGACGCGGGCATGATGCCTCGAGACGGTGTCGCCAGCCAGGGTCAGGGTATTGCTGACCTCGCGCCCGATGGTCAGGGGTTGACCCGTTAGCTCGAGGACTTGTAGCACTTGTCCTTGGGCGTCCACGACGGTGATGCGCGGTGCATCCGAGCGACCTGACGGCGCAGGGATAACTGGTGTGACCCTGGGGCGCTCGCCACGGTCGAAGGCTCGGGTGGCGCTTAAACTTGGGAATAGGTCGTCGAGAATGGCTTGCAGCGTGTCGCGGATTTCTTCGGCGCTGGGGCGTTCGACTGGCATTTTGCGCAGGCAACGCATGACGATTGCCTCAAGGTCGGGGCGCAGTTCGCCGCGTTCTATCGCCTGGCGAAGGAGTCCGCGGGAATGTTCCATGCGCACTATGAGAAAGTCATGCACGAGCTGTCGCAGCTCAGGATCACGGTCGCCCGCTTCGACCCCG
>JANMUC010000599.1:0-1384 GCA_031391225.1 Deinococcales bacterium | reverse complement strand
CTGGTACTTGCGGCGCAACCCCAGGGGGCAAGAGCTGCTGACCGACTGGAACTCGAGTCGGGAGCGTGCCTGGCGTGCCAGATATTCTTATGTATTGTTGATTCCGACCTTTGCGCTGCTTTTGATCTTTCACTATTACCCCGCGCTGTCGGGTTTGTATCATTCGCTGACCAAGTGGGATCCGGCGATTAGCACCGAATTTATCGGACTCGCCAACTTTCAGGCAATGCTCAAAGACCGTTACCTGGCAATTGGCATTGGCAATGTGGTGGTGATTTTGATCGTTGGCATTTTTAAGACCATCGTCTTTCCGCTCTTCATGGCAGAAGTGATCTTTCACATTCGTTCATTTTTGACCCAATACTGGGCACGCACCGCTTTTGTCATCCCAACAATTGTGCCAGCGGTGGCAACCATCTTGGTCTGGCGTTTTATTTACGACCCGAACCTCGGCATCCTCAACATCTTTTTAACATCCATCGGTCTCGAGTCTCTGACCCGCTCCTGGCTTGGCGAACCGAGCACCGCGCTTGGCTCGATTCTGGCGATTGGCTTTCCGTTCATCAGCGCCTTGCCGCTGTTGGTCTTGTACGCGGGCTTGATCAGCATTCCTGGCGAGTTGCTCGAGTCCGCCACGATGGACGGCGCAAACGCACTGCGCCGAATCTTCAGCATTCATTTGCCGTTACTGGCGGGACAGATTCGGTTGTTGCTGATTCTGGTGTTCGTCGGCAATATTCAGGATTTCACCGGCATCCTGATCTTGACGGGTGGCGGTCCGCTCGATTCGACCTACGTGCCGGGACTCGAGATGTACTACCACGCGACCCGCTTTAACAACCTCGGTTATGCCGCCGCGATAGGCGTGGCGCTGTTTGTCGTGATCATGGCGTTCACATTGATTCTGAACCGTTTCCTTCGTCCCGCAGCGGAGTACCAAGCCTGATGTCAAACTTGACCGTACCCATCCAACCCAGCCGGCAACGCTCGAGCCAGCGCACCCAGGAACAGCTCTCACAATGGGGTTTGTACCTGACGGTGCTGGTGTTTCTTTTTCTGACCTTCGTGCCAGTCTACGTGATGCTCTCGATGTCGTTTAAGGACAATGCACAGATTTACACCAACTTTTGGGGCTTGCCCGACCCCTGGCGCTGGAGCAATTACGCGCAGGGCTTCAAAAACATCGGGCATTACACGATCAACACCGTCGTCAACACGGTCAGCTCGACGGTTCTGGTGGTGCTGCTCTCGAGCCTGTCTGGTTATGTGTTTGCCCGCCACCGCTTTCCGGGCAAGGAATTGTTTTACCTCGCCATCATCGGACTGCTGGCGATTCCGGGCATCCTGACGATCATTCCCGCCTTCGTGACCGTGCGTCAATTGG
>JANMUC010000572.1:0-2428 GCA_031391225.1 Deinococcales bacterium | reverse complement strand
CGTGCCACCAACGTTTGGTGTCTGGGTCGCCGTAAAAAAAGTCGTCATAGGATGCCATTCCAGGGGTCGGTCCAGCGTGGGCAAATTGCACCCCGTGAATCCGAACCTCGGATTGCCAGGTGCGCATCCAATCTTGCAGGTCTTGCGGCAGTGCCAGACCGCCTTTGGTTTCGTCAAATTCGGCGTGGGTTAACCCGATTGCCGTTCCAAGCAAGAAATTATGCTCGAGTGCCGCCGCGTCGTGGTTGCCCAAAATAATGCTGACCCCGCCCTCGGCTTGGTCCACAAAATTTTTAATCTTGTACAACTCTCGAGCTTGGGCTTTGGAGGCGCTACGCAAGTGCTCAGGGTCGTGCCAATCGTAATTCTCACGTCCTGTGAGTTCTTCGTAGGCTTCCTGGGTTTTTGGATGCACCAAATCGCCGATCAAAATCACGCGGTAACGCCCGTCCAGCACCGGTTGAGAGGGTCGCCCATCGCTGGTGGCGGCATAAGACGCTTTGAGTGCCGACCACAAGTGTCGCCAGTCTGCGTGAACATCCCCGATCGCAATAACCTTCACCATTGAGCTACATCATATCAAGGAAGCAATTCATTTCGGGTGTACTTCAAGCATCTTAGGCTTCCTGTTCAGACTCGAGTTCAAATTAAAAAACGTTTCAAATTGAAATTATCTGCCAGAAACAATCAAGGACACTTTGCAGCAACCCTCGAGCTAGACTGAAGACGTGTCTTTTTTGCCTTACAAACTTAAACGCTGGCAGTGGGCGTTGGTCGCCGTGGCGCTGTGCTGTTATTTTGTTTTTGCCACTTTTAATGTTTACGGCGGGTTTTACTTGGGCTTCCCACCGTACACGCCACTTTTTATGAACGATACCCGTATGAGTTTCGAGCGCCATATCAAATTAGACCGCAAATCGAGGCTGCATTTTTACGGCGAACTGCGTGAAGGTCGCACCACCGTTAAACTCAACGGGGTCGAAAAAGCTGTCTTGCTTGGCAGAATTGATAAAAGCATGATTCTCGAGGCTGGAGATTGGGTTTTAACCCTCGAGAACAATACTTCGACTGGACAGTTGGGGTTTGAGATTCAATAAATCTTGTTCAACTTGCGCGGCAACCAAGGCTTGAGCAACTGCCAGTACGTGCTTGGCGTGATTGTCTGATCTAAACATTCTGGCGGCACTCCAAGCGCCGTCCATCAGCAGCATCAGACCCGCGCACAAAATCTCTGGTTTTCGAGCTTGGCTGGCGGTTGAGCGTTCGGTCAGCTTGGCGAGAACATTTTTTTTGTTTGCTGCTAAAATATGATCCATCTCAGTCGGCTTGCCTCGAGACTCAAAGGCACTCACTTCTGGTTTACACGGAGCTAATTCGCTCATCGCAATCCCCAACTTGGAGGTTCTGCATGGCAAACTCGAGCTTAACCGTCTCGTCTGACGTGGTCAGCAACCGCAGCGAAACCACCTTTCATCCGTTTGCCTCTTGGGTTGGCGGTCATTCGCCACAAGGTTATTTTCAAGCTGGCGATCCTGGCATTCCAAAGTTTTTTGCCAACAATGGTTTTTTGGTGCTCAAAAACGCGCTCTCGAGTTTGGAAATTTCAGCCCTGATTGCCGAGGCAGCGCTGATTTGCCGAGGTGAGAGAGGTTCAATCCCTGGAATCGAAAGTTTGCTCGATTCAAGCCTTTCAGACGATGAAATCATGCGCCAATACTTGTGCATTCACTTTCCGCACAAAACCAGCCCCCTGATGCTCGAGATGCTGGCACACCCAGGCATTGTCAGTGTTTTAACCCAAGTGGTTGGCGCAAACGTTAAATCCATGCAGTCGATGCTGTTCATCAAAGCCAGCGGTAAACCTGGGCAAGCCTGGCATCAGGACGAGTTTTACATTCCGACCCGTGACCGCAGTTTAATCGGCGCTTGGATCGCGCTCGACGATGCCAGTGTCGAAAATGGTTGCCTGTGGGTGATTCCTGGTTCGCACCAACGCGGCGTACTTTACCCGCAACACCAGCAGCGCGACTCGAGGTTTGACTGTTCGGGCGAGGCAACGTTTTTTCCGTATTCGGACGATGATGCCGTGCCAGTCGAGGTGAAACGTGGCAGCATCGTGTTTTTCAACGGTTATTTGCTGCACCGCAGCCTGCCCAATTACGCGCCGAATGGTTTTAGGCGCTCACTGGTCAACCATTACATGAGTGCCGAATCGTTGCTGCCGTGGTTCGGTGCTGAACAAGAGCAACATTTTGCCGCCGCCGATTACCGCGACATTGTGATGGTGGCAGGTCTTGACCCGTACCAGTGGAAAGGACTCGAGGAACGCGCCGCACCGCACGTGCGCTCCAGTGGCGAGGGGGGTTGCGGCAGCATCGAACGCAACCTCGAGGCGCTCAAATTGCGCAATCAGGTCTTGCTCGAGGAT
>JANMUC010000542.1:0-10460 GCA_031391225.1 Deinococcales bacterium | reverse complement strand
CTTTTAACGTCACGCGGAAGCCATTTTCCACCCGGTCCACCCGACACGATTGCACGGCATCACTCGACGGTACGGCGTGGGTCCCTGCGGTGTAACCGCTCGAGCAGTCTGTGGGTGGGGTTTGTTGGGTTTCCGAATTGTATTTTTGTGCTGTCTCGAGCACCTCTTTGGCGTACATTTCAACGGCTGAACTGGGTTTGGGGCTGGCACTCGAGCTTGAATCTGGTGCGCTTGGTGTCGTACTGGAATCTGGTGTCGCGCCAGAACCATCGCTCGAGGGCGTGCTGCTGGGTGCGGGTGCAGCAGTTGCAGGAGTACTTGAATCTGCGCTCGAGGTGCCGGAATCCATGCTCGAGTCTGGGGTGCTCGAATCTGGCGTGACTGGTATTGTCGCACTCGAGTCGGGCGTTGTCGCAATGCTGGTTGTGCCTGCGGCGTTCTCGAGTACGGCTTTGATGCCGTCAAGCTGCACTTTTAAAGCATCGCGTTCTTTGGTGAGGGTCTCGAGTTGGTTCTTTAAATCACTATTTTCTTTTTTTAGGTTTTCAGTCTCGGGGCTGCTGCACGCGACAAACATCAGGGCGACCAAAAGCGCAAGAATCATTTTCATGCCATCAGTATACGCGAGACTCGAGGTTGCAATTCCCATGTCCATCACGCTTGTGTGAAAACTTAACGAATGATCTGCCAACCGCGTTTCAATGCCAGTCGCTCGAGTTTGGGGTCAGTGGGGATCACCACCGGATTTCGTGCCATCTCGAGCATCGGAAGGTCCGCCATGGTATCGCCGAATGCCGCTTCAAGGGGTTCTGAACGAATGGCGTCTTGGAGGCTGGCGGCTTTGACTTTGCCCACGTTGACCTCGCCCGAAATTTTGCCCGTCAGTTTGCCGGTGACCATCTCGAGTTTGGTGCCGATCACTTCAAAACCGCCCAAGTTTGGGCTGCACCGTTTGGCAAAGACCTCGAGTACGGGTTGGTACGTGCCTGAAGCCAGAATCACCCGTGCGCCCTCGGATTTGCAGGTTTCGAGCACCGCCAGCACGTTCTTGCGGCGGTTGTTCCAGAGTTCATGTTCGACCACCCATTCTGCCGCTGCTAGAAATTCGCCGTAGTTCGCGCCGCCAAACAAGCCCAGCAAGTCGGCAATCCAACGGTTTTGAAACTCGCGCCGATTCAACCCCGCCCTTGCCAGCATGGCACCAGCAAATCTGGCGTTAAAAAAATTTCGGTAGGCTCGAGATTTTCCGTTGCGCTCAAAATACCTGGCAATGCCTTTCCAAGTTTCACCCGTGGTCAGCGTGCCTTCAAGATCGCTGGCAACAATGATGCGCGGTGTGCTCACGCGTTCACCTTTTTGGAAAAACGTTTTTGCAAACTGCTCAATAGGAACGGTTTGCCGTGACCGACGAACAATCGCTCGAGTTGTAAATCCAGTATTGTTTTAATACTCGAGCGCACCATGTCCACATCATCATAAAAGTAATGCCAGTTCGGACGGGTTTCCAAGACAAAATCACCGCGCAACAGATCACCGATGATCGCATCACCATTCTCCAAGAAGACTGTAATCGAACCGTTGGTATGTCCTGGCGTCTCGAGCAGTTTGGCGTTCACGCCGTAAGCCTCGAGCGTTTCAGTGCCGTTCAGAATGATATCTGGAATCACCGGGTTGAAGCGCTTTGATCTAAAATACGGTTCGACAAAATTCGAGCCAAAACCATACGGTTTAAGCTTGACTCGACCCGCTTTCGCAGGCTCGAGGTCGGCATGGTGCAGCGCAATTGGGGCTTTGGTGATGGCGCGAATGGCTTCGGCGCTGCCCAGATGATCCCAATGCCCGTGGGTCAGCAAGATCAAACTCAAGTCTTGCACCTTCAATTTGTGCTGCTCGAGTGTCTCGAGAATTCGCTTTTCATTTCCGGGACTGCCCGAATCCACCAAAACCACCCGTTCGCCGATCAAAAAATACGAGTGGGCTGTGGAGGTTGGAATGTGGATGATCTCGGTTTTCATTTTGCCCCTGGAATGATTGCCAGCGTGCACCTCGAGATGCAGACTATTTTATGGTTTTGGTCTTTGATTTCGATATTCCAAACCTGGGTGGTGCGTCCTTTGTGAATTGGCGTGGCGGTGGCGGTGACCAGTCCGTCGCGCACGCCGCGCAGGTGATTGGCGTTGATCTCCAGTCCGACCGCCGTCATGCCTTGATCGGCAACGCTTAAGAATGCGCCCGTACTGGCAACGGTTTCAGCCAGTGCGACACTCGCGCCGCCGTGCAGCAATCCAAACGGTTGGTGCACTTTGGGTTGCACGGGCATGGTCGCCACGACCTTGTCTGGACTGGCTTCAAGAAATTCGATCTCGAGTGTTTTAATCAGCGTTTCACCGTCAAACAGCAGTTGATTCATGATGTGACCTCCGAAGATTTGGCTTTCAGGACATAACCAAAGAATTTTTTACGCTCAACAAAACCCAGTTGCTCGTAGACTTTTGCCGCGCCAGTGTTGCTGCTCATGACGTGCAAGAACGGAATTTCAGCTCGAGCCACAATATTCTGGCAAACTTTAGCGATTAGCGCCTGGGCAAATCCCTGCCTTTGAAAATCTGGGTGTGTGCAGACCGAGCTGACCTCTCTGAATCCTGGTAAGTGCAAGCGTTCACCCGTCATGGCAACCAATTGCCTGTTGACACGAATGCCCCAATACTGCCCCAGTTCGATGGTTCGTTTGGCAAACGGACCTGGTTTGGTGATTTGCACCAACTCGAGCATGTCTGGCACGTCTTCGCTGGTCAATTCGTGAACCTCGAGGTTTTTTGAGGGTTCTAGATTTTGACAGACCATTTGCGAAATCTCGAGTGTCCGCAGGCATTCAAGACCTGCCGAAAACCCGAGTTCTTTAGGGCTAAACAGCGCTGTCGTGGCATGGTTTTCGATCAACAGACTTTGCAGTGCTTCAAAACTTTCAGCGTCCGCAGTCTGAATCGCGCAAAAAAGTCCAATGTCGGTTTGCAATATTTTAGCGTACAAATTTTTGATGGCAAAGTTACTTTGATAGCCCGAAAGTGCGTGCCAAATTGGGTTGTCCAGCAGCTCGAGGTTCATGGTTTGACTGGTTGAAGTGGAAAGACAAAACAGGTGGTCGAGCCGTGTGCGTACAGTTTGCCATCGTCTTTGCCGATTAGTTTTGCTTCAGCGGTTGCCAGACTTTTGCCCACATGAATAACTTGCCCTTCCGCCCGCACGATTCCAGTTTTGTCGGTCATGGCTCGCACGTAATTGACTTTTAATTCCACGGTGGTGTACGCCTGCCCAGCCTCGAGCATGGATTGAATGCTGCAACCCAAAACCGTGTCCAGCAATGCCGCCGCATAACCACCGTGAACGCTGCCGATGGGGTTAAAGACAAACTGCTTGGGTTCGCCCTCAAAGACCACGCGCCCAGCCTCGAGTTCGACAGGATGAAAATCGAGGGTACTGGCGATGGGTGATCCTGCGACTTCGCCTGCAAAGACTTTTTTTAGATACTCGAATCCAGAATGTGTTGCCAGATCACACAGGTTCATGCGTCTGGTATCGTATGTGTAAGTTCTTGTTGCAGTATCTTCGCTCATGGTTTCCTTTTTCAGACCGTTTGGTTTTGTTTGATGCTTAACGATTGGAAATAATCCTCGAGAAAACTTGCTGCATGGCGCATGTGGATGGCGTCGCGGCAGACTTTTGACATCATGACCGCCCCCTCGAGCGTGGCAAGCATGACCGTTGCCAGTTTGCCAGCATCCGTACCAACTTCCAATTCGCCTTTGGCAATGCCAATTTCGATAATGCCCTGAATTCGGGTTTTCCAGCCTGTCACGACCAACTTTGTTCGTTGGCGTAGACTTTCGTTCGAGTCGTCAGATTCAATGGCAGCGTTTAAGACTGGGCAACCTCCAGGCAAAACAGGATCGTGGATAAACTCGAGAAATATGTCCATCACGGCTCCCAACCGATCAATGGCAGTCTGTTGTTTCTCGAGCGCCGCCAGGTAACGCTGTTCAATCAACTCCACAGCATAATCAAATGCGGCAAGCTCAAGCTGTTCTTTGCTGGCAAAATGATTGTAAATTCCGCCCTTCTCGAGTTTGGTTGCCAGCATCAAATCTGACATGCTGCTGGCGGCATAACCATGTTGGTTAAACACGGCTGCCGATTGTGCCAGAATGTGGTCGCGGGTGCGTTCACCTTTTTTCATATTTTCAAACCGTTCGGTCTGAATTTTAAAGGATGCTAGAGCGTTAAGTCAAACTGGAATCTCATCTTGAATGTAAAAATACAGGAGTGCGTATCTTCTTCCTGCTGATCTTTTTCCTCTCGAGTCTCGGCTTTGCCCAAACTTCCAATCCAATTGCCCTTATCCCGCTCGACTCACGCCCAGCAAATTCCAGTCTGCCTGTTGCCATCGCAAAAATGGCTCAACTCGAGATGATCATACCGCCACCTGAAATGCTCGGCACAGCCATCAAACCCGCCGATGCCCAAGCGATTCGCGCTTGGCTGGACGGCATTCAACCAAGCGCTTTGGTGGTGTCTTTGGACGCACTGGCTTACGGCGGTTTGGTGCAATCCCGTAGCTCTCAGATCAGTGCCAATGCCGCCTGGGACAACCTTTGGTCGGCTTGGTTCTGGCATCTCTCGAGTCCGGTTTACGGGTTTGTGGTCATTCCTCGAGCGCCAGACGCCGTTGATCGCGAACGCAATCTCGAGGTGATACGACGGGCGCTGGATTGGGCGGCGGACGGCACATTGCGGCGCTTGTTTGTCACCTGGGACGATGCGCTTCCAGGTTCACACGCCCCGCTCGAGGGCGCAAAAATCCGCAGCGACGCCGAGTCTCGAGGGTTAAAAAACGTTTTTGTTCATCCTGGTGCAGATGAGGTCGCCAGTGCCTTGACCGCCAGTTTGATGCTCGAGCGACAGAAACAGCGTCCCAAAATTCGCGTCAAGTTCAGCGACCCGACGGCTGCCAGCAGCCTCATTGCGCCCTACGAAGGGCAGACTTTGCTGCAAAGTGTACAGAACCAAACCAAAGCCATCGGACTCGAGTTAAGCGATCAATTTGATCTCGAGTTGTATGTTTTTAACGGTGGTGATCCACGCAAAGCTGCGCTCGAGATCAATGCCGACCAACGCCGTGGTTTGGTGGCGCTTGCCGATGTTAACGCGGTCAATCAAGCCAATCCCAAACTGATTCAAGACTTGATGGCGTCTGGTGGCTTTGCCGATCTTGCAGGATTTGCCGCCTGGGGAACACCTGGCAACAATATTGGTAGCGCTTTGGCTCAGGCGACAATGTTTGCCGTGAATGGGGCTTCAAACGCCTCAAACGCCATGTTGGCTCGAGGTTACGTCAACGACTATTTATACTCGAGCTTGCTGCGCCCAAATTTGCGACAGGGACAACTCGAAGCTAATTTTGCGAATGACAATTTTCGCCAAGAATTGCTGGCAAGTCTGCAAACGCAATTAAACTCGTTTCGGCTCGGATCAACTCGGTTTAAAGTGCTAGACGCCTATTTCCCGTGGTTGCGGTCTTTCGAGATTGGTTTTAACCTCGAGTCTAGATTAACCTCGACCGCCTGCCAACCCGTTTGTTTTATACCCTAAAGCGCCTCGCTTCGAGCTTGCGCCCGATTTTTGGCGACAATCCCAACAAACAAAGCCAGCAACGCCAAGGTCATCGGAATGCCAAACATCAAACCGACAATCTGTCCCAACCTGCCCACTTCAGGATTGGGTGGAACCATTGGAATCACGCCAGAGGTCGAAGATTTGCTGACATTCAAAAAGTAACTGCCCTCGAGTTTTTTGTCCCCAATCTCGAGTCTGATCTGCATGTTCCACTGCCCTTCATTGAGCGCCATCTCGCCCTTAAAGCTCGAGGTATTGACCCGTGCCAGATTGGCGGGAATGGTGCGTCCGTTCTCGCCCTCGTCACCAATGGCTTTTACCTCGAGTTTATCAACGATGATTTTTTTTGTTCCTGCGGCATCGAGCACCTGCAAGACAATGTTGCCACCGTCGGGATCATAATCAAAATTGACGATGGCTTGGCGATTGATCTTGGCGGGAAGATTGGTTTCTTGCGCGATAGAAAACGGCGCAAGCAAAAGCAAAATGGTGATTAAAACTCGAGCGATCATGGCAGCATTTTAGGCTGCTTCCTGGGGGCGTGTGTCCTAAAATTTAGTGAACGCAATCTGTCCCGCGTGCCAAACGCTGTGCCGTATTGAAAGTCGAATCAGTGCCGCCACGCTCAACTCACGTTCTGAGTATTCCAGGATGACGGCACGTTGCTCGAGGCTCAACAATCCCGTCACCTTGCATTCAAATTGCATCAACTCGAGCAAGCTGCTTGGTGGTGGCTCGAGTTTTAAAGTGCTGCAAATCAATTGCCAGTAGATCAATTTTGTCTCGAGAATATGTGCTCTCAAGTGCTCAGCCCGTTCACCAGAATGCTTCAAGATACTTGAGACGGATTCCCAAGGGTCAAAATTGGCTTCAAACAACATGACCTCGAGATCATCAGGCATTACACGTCCACAGGTTCGCTTAACGCGCCGTACGTTCCAGGTCCGACATGGCTGGCAATGACCGTGCCCGTTTGCGTGACGCTGAACTCTTCGACGCCCATTTCCCGCCCAGCCGCACGGAGCGGTTCGACGTCGTCTTGCTTGTCAGTGTAAATGTAAGCGGTTCTGACCCGACCGTGTTTGGCTTGCAGGGCGCGTAAATTGCTGACCACATCCTCGAGTGCCGCTTTGGAGCCGCGAACCCGACCTGCCGCCTCAACTTTACCGTTCACCAAATGCAAGATTGGTTTGATGTTCAGTAACCCACCAATCAAAGCCTGAGCGCCACCAATTCGACCATTTTTCTTTAAGAAATCGAGCGAACCGACGCTAAAGCGTAAATTCGTGACCTTTCGCACCCGCTCGAGCACTGTCACAACATCCTCCATGCTCGCGCCAGTCTTCAAGAGCCTGACCGCCCGTTCGCACATCATGCTCTGGCTGCCACTCGAGACTTCAGAATCAAAGATGGTCACCCGTCCAGCAAAATCCTTGGCGGCAAGCGACGCGCTGGCAACCGTTCCAGAAAGTTTGCTCGAGATATGAATGCTCAGCACTTTTTCATGGGTTTGAAGGAGTTTTTCGTAAGCCATCATGAAGTCGGCTGGCGTCGGCTGACTGGTGCTGGGCATTGCTGCACCCGCTTTGATGCCAGCAAAAACCTCATCGGTTTTGATCTCGAGGTTGTCCTTTAAAACATGGTTTTGAAAGTTGACGTACAGCGGTACAACAGTCACGCCAAGCGTTTCCTGCATGGCGGGCGTCATGTCACTGGTCGAATCGGTCAGCACGGCGATACTCATGAATTACCTCCTGGAATGAAAGGAGATTATCACGAACAGTGCCGCTTTTGAAACGTGACAATACTCCAGGAACGATACTGTTCAATACGTTAAATTAATGCCATGCGTTTTTGTGTATTGGTTTTGTGCTTATTTTTTGGAATCGCTCGAGCCGAAGAAATTCGTGTGGCTGCCGCCAGCGATTTGCAATTTGCACTGCCCGAAATCATCGCGGCATTTCAAGCCAAGAACCCAGGTGTTCGAGTCAGCGCCTCATATGGCTCGAGCGGACGTTTCGACACACAAATCAGGCAGGGTGCACCGTTTGACCTGTTTTTCAGCGCCGATGACAGCTTCACGAAAAAGCTCGAGCAAGATGGTTTTCTGGAAGCCAACTCGAGGAAGTTGTACGCGATTGGTCGCGTGGTCGTCTGGGTGGCGAACCGTCTGAAGTTAAACGTGGCGCAACTGGGCGCAAAAGTGCTGCTCGACCCAAGCATTGCCAAGATTGCGATTGCCAATCCCGAACACGCACCGTACGGCATGGCAGCCATCAGTTTGCTCGAGTTTTACGGCTTACAGATTGTGCCTAAACTGGTGTACGCCGAAAACATTGCCCAAGCTGCCCAGATTGCCCTGGCGGGTGCCGACGCGGGCATTCTGGCACTCAGTGTGGTCAAAAACCCAACCATGCAAAATGCGGGAACCTACTGGCTCGCACCGCTTAACTCGCACACGCGCCTCAACCAGCAGTACGCGATTCTCAAATCTCGAGCGACGCCTGCGGTGAGGGCGTTTTATGTGTTTATTCAAACCCTCAGTACCCGTAAAATCCTGAACAAATACGGTTTTCAGATTCCCGCCACTGCAATATCGAGTTCCAAGCCTTAAACTAAATCGTTTTGATTGACGC
This sequence comes from Deinococcales bacterium, assembly GCA_031391225.1. Taxonomy (GTDB): domain Bacteria; phylum Deinococcota; class Deinococci; order Deinococcales; family JAAFIG01; genus JANXTZ01. Next base: position 2,154 of record JANMUC010000542.1, on the reverse strand, counting down.
CCTCACCCGTTCATTTTTGCTTGCGTTCAGCTCGAGCCTTGTCCTGTTGCTTTTGGGCGTGCCACTCGCCTGGTGGTTGGTTCGTTATCGCGGCGCGTGGCGCAGGTTGCTCGAGACGTTTATTTTGCTGCCGCTGACCTTGCCGCCCACCGTACTCGGTTTTTATTTGCTGCTGGCGCTCGGACGCGACGGTTGGTTTTCAAAGGTCATTGGCATATCTTGGGCGTTTCGCTTTGAAGGCTTGCTGATTGGCAGTGTGCTTTTCTGTTTGCCTTTCGCCTTAACCGCTTACCGCGAGGCACTTCGCGCCCTCGACCCAGATTGGCTGCAAGCCGCCAGCGTCGAAGGGGCAACCACAGTTCAAACTTGGCGTTATGTGATTCTGCCAATTGCTGCACCAGGCATTCTGTCGGGCACACTATTGGCTTTTGCCCATACGCTCGGCGAATTCGGCGTGGTTCTGATGATCGGCGGCAACATCACTGGGCAAACCACTGTCATCAGCACGTACATTTACGACCTGACCCAAAGCCTTCAATTCTCGAGTGTTAACACCGTGGCACTGATTTTATTTCTGACATCATTTGTCATCTTGTACGCCGCTCGAACCCTCGAAGAACGCGCTCGAGAAAACTCGACGCCGTGGCGCAAGTAATCAGCTCAAGCTTCATGTCATGCTATCAAGGTGCTCATCCGCAACTTGATTCCTGGGCTTGGCATGGTCGCCATTTTGACCGTGCTTGCCACAGCGTTGGCAAATATTCCGGGAATCAAGATTCTGGGCGCTCTTGGACTGGCATTGATTGTTGGCATGTTGGTCCGCTCGAGTTTTGGCTTGCCCACTGTCTTCAAACCTGGTGTTGGTTATGCCGCAAAAACCTTGTTGCGGCTTGGAATCGTGTTGCTGGGTGTTCGTCTCAATTTTTCCAAACTGCTCGAGTCTGGCATGTTGATTCTTGGTTTGGATATTTTGATGGTGGTTGCTGGCATTGTGATCGTTGAACGTCTTGGAAAAGTTTTTGGACTCTCTCGAGGTTTACGACTTGCGCTGGCATTTGGCACTGGCGTGTGCGGTGCGAGTGCGGCTGTCGCAGCGGGCAGTATTAGCAATGCCGACGATGAAGAAGTCTCGGTTGCCGTCGGAACAGTCAGTTTGCTGGGCACGTTCGGCGTGATTGGTTTTATTCTGACCAAACACTTTTTTGGCTTCTCGAGCCAACATTACGGTATTTTGACTGGTGCAACCTTGCAAGAAGTTGGGCAGGTGATTGCCGCAAACCCAGTTGGCTCGAGCGAACTTGATGTTGCGACCCTGACCAAACTTGCCCGGGTTGCACTGCTCGCACCCGCCTTGTTTGTCGCTTCCAGTATTTTGCGTTCTCGTCACTCGGGTAATGCCAGCACCAGCGATATTCGCCCACCATTATTTCCACAGTTCTTGCTCGGTTTTTTGGCGTTGGGTGCAATTAATTCCACAGGTTTGATTGGTAGTGAAGTCTCGAGTTTGCTACAACAAACCAGTATTTACCTGACCACGGCTGCCATGATCGGGATTGGTTTGGGAGTGGATTTTCGAGCTGTGCGTCAAGTTGGTGCTCGAGCGTTGCTGCTTGGCTTGATCGGGTTTGGTGTGCTGATTGTGGTTGGCGAGCTGTATCTTGGCGTGTTTTTAAGAACCTAAACTTTTTGGTACGAAAACCTTTGGAATCGGTTGACCACCCGAAAACCACAAGATTCGTAAAATACCTGATTGTTCGTGCCTGAAAAGACCTCAGCCTTGCGAATTCCGAGGTGCTGTAAGCGCCTGAAGCCCTCGAGAATGACTGCCCGACCCAAACCTTGGCGTCGAAACGCGGCTCGGGTTCCGACAGGCTCAAAATAGCCCATGCCGCCTGAGAGCCAGATCAAGCAAAACGAGGCAAATTTGTTTTCGGGACTTGAAACCACCAAATCAAATTCTGGGTTGTAACCATACATCGAACGAACTCGAGCGTACCGTTCCAACGTAAATTTGGATGGATCAAACGCGTCACGGTGAACATTGACCCGCTCCTCAAATTCGTGCTCGCGAACGTGACGCGCTTGAAATCCTGCTGGTAGCTCGAAGTCTGGAATTGGTGCATCAAGGTCTTTTTGAAAAATCAGGTATTCGCC
>JANMUC010000430.1:0-5087 GCA_031391225.1 Deinococcales bacterium | reverse complement strand
GGGCGCGGCACTGCCGAGCAGCCAGTACACAATCGTTCCAAGTGGAATAACCAAGGTCACTACAGCAATTGCCAGTACAAAACCAAAAGCGGGCAATGTCCAACTTCCCAACAGCGCCATGCTTTGACGTCGCGCCACGCCAGAACCAATTCTCGAGAGGCGAATGTTGCGCAAAAACCGTGACTCGAGCGTCAACGTACCAACCGTAATTGCCAGCAGCATCAAACCGAGCCAAGCGGCGTAAACACGGTCATAGGCAGCGTTGTACTGCACGTAAATGGCACTCGAGAACGTCTCGTAACGGGTCAGCGAAACCACGCCAAAATCGCCCAAAACGTGCAAGGCAATCAGCAATGCCCCCGACAACCAAGCAGGACGCAATTGCGGCAGGATCACGCGCCAAAAGACTTGCCATTGCGAAAGTCCCAAACTGCGTCCAGATTCCTCGAGACTGGGGTCAAGTCCGCGCAGGGCATTCCAAAGGTTTAAGAACAAATACGGAAAACTGAACAATGCCAGCACGCCGAGTGCCCCAAAATAACCCTCGGGTCTTGGGATATTGATGCCAAAAAGTTTCTCGAGCACCCCGTTATTTCCAGTTGCGGCGAGCATGGCATAAGCACCGACGTAACCTGGCACGGCAAGCGGCAGAACGCCAATCAACGTAAGCAAACTCTTGGCAGCAATATTGGTTCTGGCGGTCAACCACGCCAGCGGCAATGCGATCACACTGCAAACCAGCACCACGCCCAAACCGAGCATCACGGTTTTAAACAACAATTCGAGGTTGCGAGTCCGAAAAACAATCTCGAGCAACTCATTTGGGTTGGCTTCAAGCGCCCGCAAAACCAAGTAAGCCAGTGGAATCAAAACCGCCAGACACGCGATCAGTCCTGGAATCAAAAACGTTTTTGGCGCAGGACGACCCACTCGAGGTTTGAAACTCGAGGTTTTAGGTTTGATTTGAGAGGATGTGCGTTGCATACAGGTTGAAAGGTCGAATTCCGACTCGACCAATCAATTTACCAGGATTTAACGCGGGGCGTTTGACTGTAAGGCTACACTCGAGCGCATTCAATAGCCCTTCTCGCGGCTCACCAAATTCTCGAGCGTCTCCCCTGCCACAAACTTTTCGGCATTGCGCTCCAAGAGCGCGTTGGCTTTGCCAATCAAATTGGGTCCACCGCCAGCAATATGCGGCGTGATAATGCAATTAGAAAGTGACCAGAGTTTGGAATCGCTGGGTAACGGCTCGAGGTCGGTGACATCCAATGCCGCACCGCCAATTTCGTGTTTCTCGAGCGCGGCAATCAGGGCATTCTCATCAATCGCGCTGCCGCGTCCAACATTGACCACCCAAGCTCGAGGGGAGAGCCGCGCTAATCGTTCGGCGTTCATGATTTTTTGGGTGGCTGGCGTGTCGGGCAGCACCATGATGACGGCATCGGCGCTGGGCAAGACCAAGTCCAGGTCGTCGATGGCGTGGGTGACAAAACCTTCGCGGTCACCAGAAGTGTTGGCAACCCCTTCGACGCTCGCGCCAAATGGTTGCAAGCGGTGGGCAATCTCGAGTCCAATCGCGCCCATGCCCAGAATCAAAACGTTTGCCCCCTCGAGCGTCATCAGTTGCGTGCTGGGGGCGTTGACGGCTTGGTTGTAAAAGGTTTTATCCCAACTCTTGGCGGTTTGATGGTCGCGGTGCAGGTGCATTCGGCGCACGGCAGAGAGCAGCAACGTCACAGCGAGTTCGGCGGTGGGTGCATCATGCAAGCCCTTGCCGTTGGAAACCAGAATGTGATCCGAAGGATTTAAATCCAGAACGTGATTGATACCCGCCGTGAAAGTTTGAACCCATTTTAGGCTTGGCATCTCGAGAAGGGGGGCGAGTCCTTTGCTGGTGATGCCCCACACGACCAGACCTTCGGCATCTAAACCGTCCAAGCTTTCAGAGCGCTTAAAACGTACAACCTCGAGTGGCAATTCTGGGAGTTCCCAGGTCACGGAATCAGGAATCAAGATTCTAGGCATGGGTTGATTCTACATTGGTTTGGATTGACCTTAACGCACTTTGAAGCATCGGCGCTCACACACATCAAATTATGTTGGGGGGCTGGTTTGACTCAACTCGAGAAAGAAAATCCAACGATTCACTCGGGCGGCAAAATACCCAATGACGCTCCAATGACGCTCGAACTTTTACAGTTGTTGGAGCATCAATCAAAAGTCAGGAGCGCGATGATGAATAAGAAATGGAATCTGCTTTGGATACTGATGGGGTTACTGGCTGTGAGTTGCAACGGTCTGAACAAACCGCCAATTACCCTGCCCCCACCCCCGCCAGTTGGCAATGTACCAGCAGGGTTGGTTGGCATCTGGCAGGACACCCTTGCCTCGAGTGGAGTTTTCATCAATCCTGTCACTGGTGAGCAATTCACAATGACCTCTGGCTATTCTGCCCAACTCAAGATTGCCGTAAGCGGTCAGTTTACATTCACCCACTACTCCTCTGGCGTGGCTACCAACTGTAGCTTTGTGGGCTACCGCGATCAGATGGTTGGCGTGGCAGAATTTCAAAACAATCGGCTGACCTTAAAGCCCCGCGAGCGCCGTCTGGACGTGACCAACTGCACCAATTCCGGCTCGAGAACCCTGCCGCTTGACCCAGTATCTTTTGTCACCACGCTTTCGGATTACGAGACACTGATTGGAGAGATCACCTCGCAATTGCAACTCTCAGATGGACCTTATCCGCTCAATTTCAAATTGCTGAACCGCGAGCCTCCAAACGACCCTGCCCAACCATCTGCGCCCACAGCATTTCAACTCGGAAATCAAACGCCTTACAACGAATTGATTGGGTTATGGGTTCCAGGGTCGCCTACGGATACGAATTTTTACAACCCACAAACTGGCGATTTCTACATCCCTGAACTGAACGGTGGCGATCACCGTTGGATTCGATTTGTGGCTGGAGGATATGAAATGGCAATTGCCATTCGCAATGCCAGCACCGTTGGCGTGTGCGAGAAAGACCTGATTTACTACGAAAAGGGCAGTGCTACGTTCAACCTGCTCGAGAATATTGGTGGTAACGGCAATCGTTTTATTGGTGACCTGCGTCTCGAGGCTGACGATGCTCGTTTGATCGTGAACATCCGCAATTGTGCGACTGACGATGGGGTCAAGCGCTACAACCTCAAGCCGTTGACGGGCTATTACCAGTGGGGTTTCTCGCCGCCAAATACTTTCGATTTGGGTTGTCAGCATCGCCCGTGGCACGCCTGGCAATTCGCATCCTGTCCAAACAGCAATTGGAACGGCTTCTCGAGGCGTGAATAGCATTGCTCGAGTGACAAGCAAACAAAGATGGCAATGCCAAATTTCAAGCTTACCTTCAAGCGGTATGCGTGGCTTCTAAAACGCGATAACAACTCGGGCTTATTGCCAATGACGCTCCAATGACGATCAGTTGTTTAACGTTGCAATCAAGTTGAAAGGAGCAAGAAATGACACCCTCGAGATTGCAAATTTTGGGTTTAATGCTGGTATTGAGCTTGGGTTTAATGGCGTGTCCTGGCGACGGTGGTAAGACTGAAACTCCGCCCGAGACGCTCGTCACACCATTGGGTACAAATGTTGGCAGTCCTGTCACACAAACCATTGGTGCGGCGGGTGGCACGGTCACGGCTGGAGGCGTGACGGTCAAAGCACCCGCAGGGGCATTCTCGAGCGGAAAGATCACCGTGCAACCAATCACAGATACACTGAACGGCACAGGACAGGGCGTGGCAATCTCGAGTGATGTGGCGTGGGACAAGTACCTGACGGTGACGTTCCCAATAGAAGCCAGCGATGAAACCCCCGAAGGGCTGGGCTTGGCAGTGCAGCAAGACGATGGTTCATGGTTGTCACTCGAGCCGATCAAAGTGGATAAAGTGGCAGGAACCATCAGCGCGGGCTTGCTAGCGGTCATCAATGCTAAAAGCTCGAGTCAGCAATCTCGAGCGGCGTTAAACTTGAAGAGTGTTGTTAAGTTTGAGAAGAGTTATCTTTTTCCCAAGAAAGCCACTGTAAAAGTTGGTAAAACGCAGGTCTTTACGCCATATGTTCGAGTATCTGAACGGTTGCCATGTCAACCACCGCCACCGTCGGCAGATGACGACGATCTTGCCCCAATATGTAATAGCAAAGTGGTGTCAAAATCATACCCATATACCAATGAAAAAGACGGTTATGGTCGTGATTGGTTTGTGCTTTCAACGGTTGGAGACTCGGGTAGCATCACAAAAAACAATCCTAGTGGTGCTACTTACACTGCGCCCGCCAAGAAACCCAATCCTGATACTGCGGAGATAAGTTTTGTCAGTTGCGTCAAAGAAGGGACTTTTAAAAAAGGATGCCTTTTCCTGAGTGCCGAGGTCAAAATTGTAGACGACAATTCGCAATTCACTGTCAAAATGTACGGCAAACGAACAAGTACATATTCTACACCAGCTTCAGGAGCCGAAACTTCAACGGTGAACTTGGAATGGAACTTTGAGCCAACCGATCAAGCTCCTGTCATCTCAATGCCAAGTGATTCTTTTCCAGGATTGGGTTATTACTCGTTCAAACCATCAGTGACTGGTTCGATAGAGCATCATGGCTTGTACGTTGCAAAAGGTGATTGCGGCGTTTGTGGCGATATAACAGGCAAGCTGTATGACTTCAACCGTTACTTTGACCATACTGCCAGCAGTGTAAATTTCATATCAGAAATCCCAGCAATAACCGTTTATGTTCAGATGAAAGCCGACGGTTCATATACAGGCGGGGTTAACTACCCACAAACTGAAATCTCAGGGGATTACTCGGGAAGTCAGGATGAAAAAAATTGTGATGGAACAACCAACAATGGTCCTGTGTCAGGTTTCCTGAAACAAACACCGAACCTTCTGACAGAGTTCTCGGGGAAAATTGACCTTAGTAAAGATAGCGTTCTGGAAGGCAAAGTCACACTGAATCACTCCATTAACGTGACTTTCAAAAGCTCTGCCTACTCTCTGAACCTTGCGCCAACATCTTGGAACGTGCCAGTCAAAGTGGTC
>JANMUC010000411.1:0-3159 GCA_031391225.1 Deinococcales bacterium | reverse complement strand
GCCCCTGAAAACCTCAATTAAGACTTCATTGGAACTTCACGCCCTCGAGTTACACGAGATACAAGATAGATTCCCTACAATACCCAAATGCGTCCTGCAATTGCGACTGAAAATTGTCCCAAGCGAACTCGAGACACCAGGCGATTTTTACATATTTCACGGCGAAGCGCAAAACCAGTAAAAAAAATTATTTTGAACTGAGAGCATCACTGCGCTTCAAGAATTTCTCGAGCAAGCCAGGTTTTCGAGGTTTTAAAGTTTTGGCTTCCAAACCCAAAACTTCACGCAAACTTGGAATGATTTTTCGGGTTTGTTCAACTCCAACCTCAAAAAGCTCTCGGCTGTGCTCGAAATCAAACACGCCTGAGGGCACTTCTTGACCAACATGCAAAACCATGTCCGCTTGAGCCATGTGACCACGCTCGAGGTGGTCGCGGCTGATGCTGGCAGCCCGCAAGATGACTTCAATCGCTGTTTTTGGAACGGTTGCGGGCGCATCGAAACCCACATCTATCGCCAGCACAAAGGCGTCAACCAGCAAGCCCCTTGCCACACTGACAGGAACGTTATTGACCACATGCCCATCTGCCAGATAACGACCATCAAGCAAAACGGGCGGGAAGACACCAGGTATGGCGCAAGAAGCAATGGCAGACTCGAGCAATAAACCCGTTTTTAAAATCACCTCTTCGCCTGCAATTAAATCTGTGGCGACGAACGCCAGTGCCAAATTCAAATCTTCAAAACAAACACTTCCCACCAAGGGCTGCAAACTCTGACGGAGCGGCTCGAGGCTGGCAATGCCAGGACCAGACACGCCAGACAAAATCACTTTTTGCCAACCTGACAAGGTTTTTAAGGCGTCGATCAAATCAAAACCTTTGCTGGGTTTATTCGATAAAACCTGACGCAAATGCGCGTAACCGCTCGAGCCGATGGCTTCGATCAGGCGGTAAATCTCGGTTCTCGAGCGTGAACCAAACGCATTGGTTTGCGTGCCAGGGGCTTCATCCTCGCGCCTGAAACCTGCCGTCTCGAGCGCGAATAACATGCCAGCCAGAGCGCCCGAGCTGCTGCCGGCGATGGCGCCGACCTCGATATCGGCTTGTTGCAACGCCCTCAAGACGCCCAAATGCGCCGCGCCGCGCACACCGCCACCGCCCAAAGCCAAAGCCAGTTTGCGAGGTAATTGAGCCTTCATGCCTTCACCCTACTCAGATTGGTGCTTTGGTATCAAGTTTTTACCAATTTGCAGATTGAACTCAAAACGAGCGTAAAAACATGATTCAGGATCAAAGTTTTGCTTAGGGAAGATTCAAAAAAGTCTTTGCAAGACGCAATACCAAAGGCTTCTCGAGTTTAAAACCTGTTTTGTACGCCAAACCGCAAACCAAAATGCTAAGATGAGGTTCGTGAAGCTTCTTGTGCGTGTATCCCTTATCTGGCTTGTGCTGATCGGCACTGCCTTTGGTCAGGCAATCAACTCCAAAGCTCAAGATCAATACAACAAATGCGCCGAGTTTTTTCAACAAAAACTTTATGACGCAGCCGACAATGCCTGCCGATTGGCTGAGATTCAACAACTGAACTATAGCGATTCGTTGCGCCTGCACGCCAGGGTTGCATTGCGCATGAACAATATTGTGGCGGCGCAAGGCTTTGTCGATCAAGCCCGCCTCGCTGACCCTAGCAGCCCACAAAACGATGTGATCGGCGCAGAGATCGTGCTGCAAAACGGCAAGTTTGATGAAGCCTATCAACTGGCACAAAGCGCCCTGCAAAACCCCCGATTGTCCTTAAAATCAAAAGTGTTGGCATACAAAATTACCGCCCAGACCAGTCAACTGGCGGGCAACGAAAGTGAAAGCGTCAACGCCTACCGCGAAGCCCTCAATTTGGACTCGAGCGACACCGAAGCCCGTTTGGCACTGGCGCAGATCATGGTCAGAAGCGACCCCAAAGCCGCCGCGAACTTGCTTCGCAGCTCGCCCAACCGTCCACCCGAAATTCAAGCCGAATACGGACGCACCCAGTGGATTGCCGGCAATTTACCGGGCGCGATTCAAACCTTAGAGCAAGTCGCCGGCAACCCAGGCGCATTCGCCAGGGACAGAGGCTTATACCAACGCGCCCTTGGAGCGCTGGCTTACGCATACTACGGTATGGGCAATGTTTCTGAAGGCTCGAGGGTAATGACCCAAACCAGCAACTCGAACAATATTTTTGCCCTGGTGATCGGTAAGACCCTACCGTGGTTGATTGCGTTGGTGGCGTTGCTGGTCGCGCATTTGGTTGGCGAATCTCAGATTGAACCGCTTTCAACCATCGAAATTCAGGAAGGTCCACGCCCCTGGACGGTTGCCAATGTCTACTCGCATTTGATTGTCTCGGTGCTGGTTGGAGGTATTGCTGCGCTATTGGGCGGTAAAATGTTGTACGGCAATTATCTGGCGTTGTTCACACCCGTTCAAGGCGATGTTGCCAGGGACTTGTTCTTTGGGTTTTTTGCCATCACCTTGATCGGCTTAAGTTGGTACACCACCCAAAGAAATGGTTGGAAGCCAGCACAATTGTTGATCGGCAAATTTTCGCCAAACCAAATCGCCGAAGGCATCGTGGTCGGGGTCGGTATTACCGTTTTGACCCTGGCGTACCAATACGCCGCCAAAACCTTGCACTTTACAGGCTTTTACTTGCACCTCGAGTATTGGCGCTTGACTGCCCTGTTGCCGATTTTATTGCTGCCACTGACGGAGATTTTCTTCAGGGCTTTTGCAGTCTTCCCGATTGAAAAACGCTACGGACAGACCCTTGGCGCGTTCGTGCTGGTCTTGCTGTTCGCCGTGACCTTCGCCATGCCTGTGCTGCTGCTGGCATTGATTGGCGCTGGCGTGCTGTATTACACCAACCGCGAAAAAAGCGTAATTCCAGCGATTATTGGGCAATTGGTGTTTTACCTGGCGTTGCTCGGCTTGCTGTCCGTACCAATTGTGCGCACCTGGTTTTCGTAAATTATCCCGCAGGCTTGACCAACCGACCTTGTGGGGGTGGGGGCGAGGCATGCCGCGCCCCTAAACTAAGGTCATAAACTAAAAAAAACCAGCGACCTCCAGCAAAAGTGAGCATAACCAAACCCAAAAAATAAAGCCCCAAGAACGG
>JANMUC010000563.1:0-4320 GCA_031391225.1 Deinococcales bacterium | reverse complement strand
ATTTGCGGCGGCTTGCCAAAGGGGCGCTGGTGAAAATTCACAAGCTTGGTCAAAAAGGCGTGGCAGATGTCCGCGAGTTGCTGGGCGAATACCACAAAGCCTTGATCGCCAGCGAACAATCGGATGCCGCACGCAGAATTGCCGAATTGCTGGTTGATCCAAGCAATCACTTTAGAATGGTCGTTCCAGCCAATCAACAGGTGGACGCCAGCGTTTCGACAGAATAAATCTCGAGCATTTCAGAATCTCGAGCGTGAATTTTCACGCTCGAGGTTTTTTTTGGTTGTGATCAAAAAATGATCGTAAAACCACTTGCAATCACATTGGGTCATTCAGCTAAGATTGTTTACGTTCAGCAAAACATGAACATCAAATGACGCCCATGTGACGGTAAGCGTGTAGCCTAAAAACATTCAAATCAAGCCGCATCAGAGCGGTAAAAGGAGAGAAGATATGACTCAGCCCGTCCCGCGTGACCCCTATCAAAAACCGCAACTCGAGCAATTGATTGACTGGAAATACACTACCGGTGTCGGTTTATCAATTGGTGGAAACGCCTTCACCGAGCCGCTCGACATCACCATTCCAGACCTGAAATTGGAGGGACAGTGAAACATGCTCTTGCACCCGCCATTGGCGCACTGTTGACCCTAAGCTTTTTTGCCTGTCAGCAAATGCCAAACCAAGCACCAAGTTCCAAAGCCATTGGGACGCTCGAGTTGACCTTTGACAGCCAAAGCAACAAAGCCAGCGCACTTGTTCATGCGGGCAATCAAACCAGGGCGGTGCAAACCAATGCCAACGTCACCTTTAGCACCCCAGCCACGCTCGGCGTTTTGACTGATGCTCCCAACAGCGTGCAGTACATCAATGCCACATTTAATATCAACAATCTTTTGGGCAGTGCCTTAAGCGATGTGACTTTAATTGCTTATCAAAAGACGGGCAACATGGGCGGGACGGCTTTAAAAAACATTTACAACTTTGCAGGCTCGAGCATTTATGCGACCAACGACGCAATCGGAATCGCGTTTGCACAGGCGGTCAAACCCGTCAACGCGCCGAGCGCCATCGCTCCAAGTTTTACGGTCAACAACGCGGGTGCAGATTTGCAATTGCTCACCGAAACCGAACTGACTGATTTGGATACCGCCGCGAATACCGCCAATGAGCTGAGCACGGCAGGAGGCGAATACCTGCTGCCTTACGGTTTTGTGGCACGCAACGGTGGCAGCTCGAGAACCCTGAACGCCAACACCAACGCCGCTGGGACAGTCAACATTGCGATTCAAGTGCCAACCAGCAATTCATCGCCAGCGAACACAGGTTACCGATTCACGATGACATTTGTGATCTTCGATACGCCTGTCACAACCAGGGTTTCTGAAAGCTTACAAGAACAAACTGCCAGTGGTGCAATCACCCGATCCACCAGTTTTTCCACCAATCAAATTGCGGCAGTGGTCGGCTCGAGCTTGCTGCAAACCAACGATAAGCTGGTGAATGCTTGCCGTGTTCGCACCGCTGGGACGGCTGCCAGCCCGACGGCGTTCTTGGTTGGTACTGCCCCCAGTACAACCGCAGGAAGCTTTGACCAGTGTTTCGCAGCGGCTGGCAAACGACAAATCAACATTAATGCAGCAAGTACATCCACAGCCAATGGTAGCGAGAAAATCACTGCCATAAAATTGCAACCCGATGGCAAAATTGTGCTGGCAGGTTGGACAGCCATTTCAACAGTCGCAGGCGCTGATTTCTTGGTGATGCGTTTAAACTCAGATGGTTCGTTTGATCGCACGTTTGACACCGACGGGAAAGCCACTTTGAGTCTTGGCAGTGGTGCTGCCACCGATGAAGCACATGCCGTTGTGATTCAGTCTGATGGCAAGATTGTTCTTGGCGGGTGTACTTTGTGCAATGGAACATCCTCTAATTTTGCGATGACTCGAGTCAATAGCGATGGCTCTTTAGACACCAGTTTTGCAACTTCAGGCTTTTACACTGCAAATACTTCTTTTAACAATGCAGATGACATCACTGGGTTGGCATTACAAACCGTCAGTGGCGTGGATTATATTGTTGCAGGTGGTTTCTCGGTACAAACTGCTGCTGACCAACAAGGAGTCGTGTTTCGTTTGACGGTTTCTAACGGCACGTTGGACCAAACGTTTGGTAACACCATTGCGCCAAATGTTGGCTATCGTCTCTTTTCTTTCCAGGGAAACTCGACAACACCGATTGTTGGCACTGCCACTGATTTTATTAATGGTATTGCCGTAGATACAAACAACAAAATCATTGTAGGCGGCGGTGATAGTGCATTTAATGGTGGAGTTGTTCGCTTCACCACAACTGGTGCATGGGACATTAAAGCGATTGAAAATTTTACTTCGGGTGGAATCAATGGCTTTTTATTGTCGGGCACAAGCGTTATTGTTTTTGGCGGTGCAGTTCCAACAGGTGGCACAAACAGCAATGAATTTTTTGCCATGAAACTCAATCTGCCCCAGAGTGGCACGACTGATGGCACGATTGTTACCGCTTGGGGCAATCAAAACCCACAAACAGGAAGGTCATACATCAATCTGGGAATTGGATCTGATACGGTTCGAGGTGCAACATTGCAAAGTGATGGAAAAATTATTTTGGCAGGTCGCGTACGAACTGGTGGTGGCATATCAACAGCAGATGCAGCGTTGGTGCGACTAATGGCGGATGGAACGACAGATACCAATTTTGGGACAAGCGGTGTTGTCACTGTGCAACGCCAAAATGGAAGTACCGATGAATTGTATGCGGCGGCTGTGAACGCCGAGAAAATCATTGTTGCAGGCTTTGAGCGCATCAATGGTAATGCGCCAATTGAAGATGACGTTTTCGTGCTGCAATTCAACCCGTAAAATTCAATCCAGTAACCTCGAGCCTGACTTGCAGATCAGGCTCGAGGTTTTTGATGGTTTTGAACTTTGGTGCTTGAAGGGATTGCACAATGTTTCGCGTCAAACATTGCGCAATGTGCTCTAAATTTTCACCATCGTCGGGCGCATTAACAAGACTGGCACATTCGAGTGATGCACCACGCCCTCACTAACACTGCCCAGCAACAGGCGTTCCATGCCAGCTCGAGCGTGGGTGGTCATGACGATCAAGTCGGCGTGAACGTCTTTGGCAGCGCCTAAAATGACGTTGTGAATCTGGTCGGTGTTGGCGTGCAACATGCTTGTTGTTGGTGTTAATCCCTTGCAGATTTCAAGGGCTTTCTGAAGCGTTAATTTCCCAGTTTCCTCGAGTGATTTTGACAAGCCTGCGGCATCAAAAGCGCCATATGCCCCGAAGGAATCGGTGAAGGGCATTGGGATGTCCTGAGTGACGTGAACAAAATGCAGTTTCGCGGGTAACTCGAGTGCGAGTACTTTGGCATGTTCTACGATTTGAAGGCTATTTAGGGTGCTGTCAACGGGAACAAGAATTCGTTTGAATTCCGCGTTGGTTGCCGCCCTGGAAACCATGACCGGAATTTGTGACATCCGAACCACGCGCTCTGAAACGCTGCCCAACAACAGGCGGTTGAATCCTTCCCTAGCGTGAGTGCCCATTAGAATCAGGTCGTAATCTTTGTTGGTGGCTTCTTTGGCAATGGCATCGCCAATGTGCATTTCCAAATCTGTGATCAGCATCTCATCGCCAATCACACCTTTTTTTACGGCATGGTTGCGCCAGGTGCTCAGCAGCCCTCGAGCGTAGGTGGTCGTGTCGAGTTTGGTCATGACGTACGCAAAGGTCACTCGAGCGCCAATGCGTTTGGCAAAGTCCAGACCCATAAGCGCAGCTTGTTCGCTGCACGGTTCGGCAACGACAGGAATCAAAATATGGTTGAACATATTCCCCCCTTACTCTCTGTGACCGACAAAGGCACGCAGAACATCGGTGGTGGTCACCACGCCGCGTAGTTGATCGCCGTGCATGACGGGCATGCCGCCAATGTTGTGCTTGAGCATCTGTTCGGCGGCGTACTCGAGGCTGGCATCCTCAAGCACAAAATGAATCGGGTGCGACATGATTTCGCTGACCTTGATTTTGGCGACCAGGTAATTGATCTCCCAGATCGAAAGCGAGGTCGCGTCCGATGGCATGGCGTGTTTCACATCGCGGTCTGTGATGATGCCGACGACTTTCTTGTTGTTGTCAACCACGGGCAAGCGTCTGAAACCGCCATTTTTCATCAGTTCGTTGGCGGCAGGCAAGGTGGTGTCTGGGTGTACCGTGATGGGGTTGGTGGTCATGAATTCTCGGACTTGCATAAGAACCTCCTGAAAAAAT
>JANMUC010000405.1:0-1965 GCA_031391225.1 Deinococcales bacterium | reverse complement strand
CGCAAATCCCGAATGATTTCTTGGCGTTCAACCGTGTCAATTTCACTGTGCAAGTACCGCGCCTTGATGCCGTGACCGACCAGATATTCGGTCAAATCTTCGCTCATGCGCTTGGTCAGGGTGGTAATCAACACCCGTTCGTCCACCTCCGCCCTGGCGCGAATCAAACCCAGCAAGTCTTCAACCTGCCCTTTGGTTGGGCGCACTTCAACCCTTGGATCAATTAACCCCGTCGGACGAATCACCTGATCGACAATTGCGCTCGAGACAGTGCGCTCGTGCTCGCCAGGAGTTGCCGAAACGTAAATCACCTGCCCAACCAGATCGTAAAATTCTGCATGTTGCAACGGGCGGTTGTCCATGCAGCTTGGCAGCCTGAAACCGTAATCGGCAAGGGTTTTCTTGCGGTTGTAATCGCCCTTGTACATGCCGCCAATCTGGCTGTGCGAAATATGGCTTTCGTCCAGAAAAGTTATAAAATTATCGGGGAAATAATCCAGTAGCGTGTACGGTCTTGAACCTGGCGGACGCCCGTCAATGTGCCTCGAGTAGTTCTCGATGCCAGAACAATAGCCCAGCACTTTCAGCATCTCAAGGTCGTAAAGCGTGCGTTCTTTGATGCGTTGCGCCTCTAAAAGTTTGCCCGTGTCGTTAAAATACTCGAGCCTTTCTTTTAATTCTGCTTCAATGCCCTCAATCGCGGGTTGCAAACTGCCCGCCTCCATCACGTAATGCTTGGCAGGATAAATGATTGTGCTTTTTAATTCCTCGAGCACCTCGCCCGTTAAAAAGTCAAAGGTTGTGATGCGTTCCAAATCATTGCCCCACAACTCGAGCCGCATCGGTTTCTCGTCGTAAGATGGCCAAATCTCGAGCACATCGCCTTTTGCCCTAAAACGTCCTGGAAAAAGCTCGATGTCGTTGCGTTCATACTGAATGGTTATCAGCCGCTCGAGAATCTCATCGCGCCCAATGGGTTTGCCAACCTCGAGGAAGAGATTCAGTTTGCGGTACTCTTCGGGGTTGCCCAGACCGTAAATGCAGCTCACAGAAGCGACCACGATCACATCGTTGCGGGTCAGCAAACTGCGGGTGGTGGAGTGCCGCAAACGCTCAATCTCTTGGTTGATGGCGGCGTCTTTTTCGATGAACAAATCTTTGCCCGGCACGTAAGCTTCGGGTTGGTAGTAATCGTAATAACTGACAAAAAATTCGACGGCGGCACTTGGGAAAAACTCGCGGAACTCACCAGCCAATTGCGCGGTCAAAATTTTATTTGGTGCTATTATTAAGGCTGGACGTTGGGTTTGTTCAATGATTTTCGCCACCGTGTACGTGTTATGGACGAATACGCCACCACGACCCGTCAAAAACGTTTCAAAACCTTCAACACTAAAATCGTAAACATAATCGCTCAAAGCTGGCACAGTGTTTACGTGCTCGAGCGGCGACCAGTGCATATTTGCCAATCCCAAAAACGCTTGATCTGTAATTTCGAGCGCCGCACAAAGACGGGCAAATAAAGTTCTGGACGGATTGCGCTTTCCCAGTTCTATTGCCGAGATCATGGCGCGTTTGCAATTTGCCCGAGTTGCAATTTCTTTTTGACTGAACCCACTTTGCTGCCGCTCAAGCAATAATCTTTCACCAACTCCAAAAACCAAGTCAACGTTGGTATTGCCATTTCCAGAAGTTGCAATCGCGGCAGCTAACCCAGCTTGTTTGCGCCTTGAAACAAACCCAATATGCTCACGGTAAAGCTCGAGGTTTTCGCGTCCCGAAATCGTGATTTTCTGATAAGTGCCCATTTCGCCGTTTGGTTTGCGTTTTTGCACGCTGCGGGTTCTTGCCAGCTTGTGCACATCGATGGATTGCTTGCTCTCCAGGTTTTCTTTTGCTTCACGTGCCAATCTGGCAAGCAGACCGGATTCTGTCGGCGCTGCTGATTGAACCGCTTGGGCGGCG
>JANMUC010000375.1:0-4292 GCA_031391225.1 Deinococcales bacterium | reverse complement strand
CAATGAGTTTATGGAGTTTGTTTGGGTGGTCACGACGAGGGTCGGGGAGTGCGCTGAAGTGTTCGATAATGTTTGGAAGCATTCATACACATTAAACTCTCACTAGTGCGTTTGCCCTAACGTCGCATCCAGACCACTTGGCAACTGAACACCCTTGCCGTAACTGCCCCACCAGTCCATGCCTTCGTTGTATACCCAAACGTACTGATCACTGTTTTGCAGCGCATGATAGGTGGCGTACTCTAGAAACTGTTGACGCTCGAGGTCATTTTGCAAGTAATAACCAAAAAAGCGCGGCGATTTCAAAAGGTTCAGCAAACCATCGGCAAAAATGGCATGGGCGATTTTGACCTGAGAATCATATTTGATACGGTTCTCTGAAGAGACATAGGCTCGAGCGGCTTGCTGATACGCCCTGAAGTCACTGAACCCCAAAGCTGAAGTGTAATAATATGAATTCTCATTGCCATCAATCAATTGTGCTTTTGGGTTGATCACAGCGAGCATTCCATCAATAAAAGACGCCAGCAACGCCCAATCGGCTTTCTCGAGACTTCCTCTTTCTTCGGCTTGGGCTTTGACCACTGACACGCCAAAAAGCATCATGATCTTAACTGCGGGCAATTGGCGTTGAAGCGCTTTTAAGAAAGCTGCGCCGCGCTGCCTAACTTTGGCTTGGACACTGGCAAAACTTCTGGTTGGGTAAAACTGGGTGTTGTACGACCAGGGGTTAGTACCATAGGGTTCTGGATCGAAGAAAAAGCCTTTGAAATGACCGATTTTGGCGGTCTTGGCAAAATTTTGAGCATTGGTTTCGGTGGCAGCCCAATCGCTATCATTAAACCAGTCCCAACCATCCTCTCTGGCAGACCAAATCGAAATAAAATTATCCTCGAGTTTACCGAATTTTGTTGCCGCCAAAGCGCTCTGATCCTTGAGATACGCACTTTCAGGATAGGCTGTTTTATTAAAAATGGTTCTGCCAGCATTCAGTTGAACCGTCAAACCCGCAAACGGACTTTTCTGCATTGATTTAATATTGGCGTACAAGAAATCGGGCGTTGGGGCATCCCAACCCAGTTCTATCAACGACTTTGCACTTGGCTTGACGCTGGTTTGCGCCGAACTATTGTAAAAAACAAAGCTAAAAATCAACACGCCAACATTAAACCAACGGTATTTCATGGGTTGATACCCCTGACAAAGCAAGAAGTTTGAGCCATCTGCAATCCAGGGTAATACTTGGCAGATGAGGAATTGGTAACAAGGCTGAGATTATCAAACAATACGTTCATTATGAACGACAAGACACCGCTCAACTGCTGGCAGATACAGTCACTGCCCTCAAAGTCACTCGAGACACGTTGCTCAGGCTCGAGCGGGAAACCACAACACTATGGCAACCAAAACCTTGGACTGGTCGATTGCCTCGAGCATAACAAAGCAATTGTTGAAATGTACAGAAGCTTGACGCTCAGGCAAGTCAAGGACGCAGCAACCGATTATGCCTGATAAATGCGTTTTACAATCAGGAAGCAGTGCCGCTACTCGCCGCGAAAATCGGGTTTGCGCTTCTCGAGGAAGGCTTTTGCGCCTTCTTTCATGTCTTTGGTGGTGGACACCATGCCGAACAAATCGGCTTCGACTTCCAGACCTTGATCGAGGGTCACTCCCAAACCGCGACGCACGGCTTCTTTGGCAAGCCCAATGGCGACAGGACCGTTTTTCAGAATCAATTCTGCGAGCTTCAAAGCCTCCTCGAGCGCATTGTCTGCCACTCGGTTGACCAAACCCATGCTCAGGGCTTCTTGGGCGGTCACGTGACGCGCTGTCAGGATCAAATCGAGTGCTCGACCTTCGCCAATCAAACGCGGCAGGCGTTGTGTGCCGCCAAAACCTGGGATCAAGCCCAAACCAACTTCAGGCAAACCCAGTTTGGCGTTGCTCGAGGCGACCCGCAAATCGCAAGCCAAAGCCAGTTCCAGACCGCCACCGAGGGCGAAACCGTTGATCGCGGCGATGGTCGGAATGGGCATGGCAGCCACCGAATTGGTAATGTCCTGCCCATTCAGTGACAACTCGCGTCCACCAAAAGCATCTTCGACGCTGGTAAATTCAGATATGTCCGCGCCAGCCACAAACGCTTTTTCGCCCTCGCCAGTGATGATCAAAATTTGGGTTTCACTCGGCTCGAGGGCAACCTCGAGCGCTTCGGCAATTTCGCGCAAGGTGTCGTTGTTAAGGGCATTCAGGGCTTTGGGACGGTTGATCGTCAGTGTGGCGATGGCGTCGTTTAAATCCAGGCTGATGTTCTTCCAATCGAAATCTTCCATGCCATTAGCATACAACGTGCTCGAGCCACAAAATTTTAGGCTCGAGGTTGACCGGGCAGTTGCGCCAAGATTGCTCCCGCTAGAATCAAACCTCCGCCCAACAGTTGCGACAATCCAAACGGTTCGCCCAGCAACAACGCCGCCAGCAACACCACAAAAGCAGGCTCGAGGGTGAACAGAATCGAGGCTTGCGACGCCCCAATTTTGCCGATGGCGGCGAACATGGCAGGAATGGCAATCAATGTTGGAAAAACCACCATGCCAGCCACCAGTGTCCACTCGAGACTCGAGTTTGGAAGCCCCAATTCGTATCTGAAAAAGGCGTACACGGCAAAACCAGCGGCGCTGGCAAGGTTGGTGTATGCACTAACAACAAAAGGGGGCAAGCTTGAAAGAAGGCGTTCGCTGGCGGTCAAATACCCAGCGTAAGCGGCGGCAGTCGCCAGCGCAATAATCAAGCCAAACACGTTCTTGTCACGCTCGTTGGGTAAACCGATAATCACCAACAAACCCGCAAACGAGACACCAATCGCCAGCAGTTGCTCGGGTTTTGGGCGTTTATTGAACAACACCCTTTGGTACAACACCACAAAAGCGGGAGCCAGGTACAACAGCAGCGAAGCCGTACCCGCGCTGATCAACTCGAGCGCTTTAAAATACATGTTGGTTTGAACAAAATAAACCAGACCGAAACCTAGCAGCATCCACTGCGCAGCTCGAGCAATGCTGGTGCGCCAATTGAATGCCAGCAAAATCAACCCCGCCAACACAAACCGCCAGAACAACAAACTCGAGCTTGGCATGTGCGCATTTTGCCCAAGTTTTCCCAGAATACTCAGGCTGGAAAAACCAAGTGCGGTGATGACTGAGAGAACAATGCCCAAGGAACGCGGAGTCATGTGAAACTCAGTATGACATTACCTGCGCAACTCAAGTTTGCCAGCATCAAACAAGACTGCACGAATGGCATCTCGAGCTTTGGCAATATTACGATCCAAATCTGGCGCGTTTTTGGCAACAGCACGAAGCCAAAGGTGATGACCCGCCGTAAATCCCATGCTGACCCCCTGGAGTTCTGGCAGCGTTGCCATGTTCCCGACAAAAAAACCGTTGGCGAGGTAATCATGCCCCTCGAGCGCACCGAGCGCATTGAGATTTTGACTTGAAGGCTCGAGCGCAAATGAATCCAGATACTCGAGTTTTTGATTAATCCGTACCGAGGTTTTAGAGGCATATTTTGTGAACCCGAGGCGTTCGCCACGCAAAACACGTCCTGTCGTCCAAGTCTCGAGTATTCCGAACTGAGCACCCAACTCGAGGTGAACATTGAGGTTTTGTATAAAATTTGAGAGTGCATACGGAATGGTTCTTTCGGGATAATATTCGAGCCTTGAATTGTTTGCGATCCGGAATGAAATATCTTGAGTGGCACAAAGACCATCGTTCATCTTGTGAATTTTGGTTGCGGATTGCGTCAGCAGCACGACTCGAGCGCCCGAATCCAGCGTCACCGAGATTTTGTACGTATCCCCAGCGAGAATGCCCGCCGTGGGATTAACAATGATCCCCGTCAACACTCCAGGCTCGAGTTCAAACGGACGAATAAACAACAGTGGCGGTTTTTGCATACCCTTGACCAAAACGGTTTTACCCGCTCGAGCTTCAAACACCAATTCGAGTTCGCCGTGCTGTGTACCACCCAAACGAGGTTTATCTAAAATCAAGTGACACCCGCAAGTCCGGCAAGAATTTCTGGTTTGTCCTCGAGCAACAATTCACGTTGAATCCAAGAAATGATGTTTTGAACCCCCGTCCCAGCTTTAAGATTTGAAAACACAAACGGTTTACCATCACGCATCTTGCGGGCATCCGAGTCCATCACCTCGAGGTTTGCACCAACAATCGGCGCAAGATCGATTTTGTTAATCACCAACAAATCCGACTGCATGATGCCAGGAC
>JANMUC010000370.1:0-3207 GCA_031391225.1 Deinococcales bacterium | reverse complement strand
GATCCACTCGAGCAACGAGGACCAGAAATCCGTGCCGACCAAAATGATCGGAAAAGGTTTGACTTTTTTGGTTTGAATCAGCGCCAAACATTCCGCCAACTCGTCGAGCGTGCCAAAACCGCCCGGCATGCAGACAAAGCCGCTCGAGTATTTCACCAGCATGACTTTGCGGGCGAAAAAATGCTCGAAGGTCATGGATTTGGTTAAAAAGGGATTGATGTGCTGCTCGAAAGGCAGTTCAATGTTCAAGCCGATGCTCTCGCCGTGCGCTTCAAACGCGCCTTTGTTGACGGCTTCCATGATGCCAGGACCGCCACCGGTCACGACGGCAAAACCAGCTTCGGCAAGCGCTTTACCCACCGCAATGCCTTGGCTGTATCCAGCCTCGTGCGATTGGGTTCGTGCCGAACCGAACACGGTCACGGCGGGTTTCTCGAGTTCGTTCATGAGTTCAAATCCTGAGGCGAATTCGCCCATGATTCTGAACATGCGCCAAGAATCTTTCGCCATGCGGTCGATCGCGTAACTCATGTTTGCTCCTGTGATGCAACCTTATCTTATGATGTTTGCATGGAAAACCATTCACCACTTGTTTCTGCCGCTTGGTTGCTCGAGCATTTAGAAACCGTAAAAATTGTCGATGTTCGTTTTGCGCTCGGCAAACCCGATTTTGGACTAGAGGCTTATCGGGCTGGGCACCTGCCTGGCGCGGTCTTTCTTGATCTCGAGCGCGACCTTTCAAGTCCAGTTCGAGATGATCGGGTCGGTGGTCGTCATCCATTGCCCGACCCTGAAAAATTGGCTGAGAAACTCTCGAGTTTGGGCATTGGGGGCTTTAGTTTTGCGATTGCTTACGATGATCCAAGTTCTGGGCAGGGCTTTTACGCGGCGCATTTGTGGTGGTTGCTGCGCTGGCTTGGGCACGACAACGTGGCAGTGCTGGACGGTGGGCTACCAGCTTGGCTCGAGATTGGCGGAAAACTCGAGATTGCCTCTCCTCTGCCTTCAACCGCCACATTCACCCCTCGAGTTCGACCTGAAATGGTGGTCGGCGCAGATCAGGTGGCAGCCAGAGGTTCGAGCGCCGCATTATTAGACTCTCGAGCCGCAGCCCGTTACCGAGGCGAGGTTGAACCGCTGGATTGGAAAGCTGGGCATATTCCAGGGGCAGTCAACATGGACTGGAGCGACGGTTTGGATTTGACTGGCAAGTTCAAAACTTCACTTGAGCAACAAGAACGGTTTTCCAAACTCGAGAATTCAGATGAAGTTTTGGTCTACTGCGGAAGTGGCGTCAGTGCTGGAGCGAATATGCTGGCACTCGAGCTGGCAAGGGTCAAGAATCCCAAACTTTATGCAGGCAGTTGGTCAGATTGGGTGTCAAACCCGAACAATCCAGTCGCCGTCGGAAGCGAAACGGGTTAAAGTTAGGTCATGCCCCTCAATGAACACTGGCTTTCGTTTGATGTAGACCATCAACGCTGTCACGGCATGTTGCACTTGCCGCTCGAACCACACGAAAAACCCATTCCATGCGTATTGATGCTGCACGGTTTCACGGGTCAAGCCCTCGAGCCACACCGCTTTTTTGCCCATATTGCCAGAGCATTAGCTGTAAACGGGATTGCGGCATTTCGCTTTGATTATCGTGGCAGTGGCAACTCCGAGGGTGATTTTTCTGAGATGACCGCAGGGCGCGAAGTTCAGGACGCTCGAGCGGCACTGCGCCTGCTCGAGGCGAGAACCGATTTAGACCGTGCCAGATTTGGTTTGCTTGGACTATCAATGGGTGGGATGGTGGCGGCGCTTACGGCTGGAATCGAATCATTTAAAGCCTTAAGTTTACTTGCGCCAACCAAGCCAAAACACATGCTTGGACGCGTAGGAGAAGCAAATACAGCAGCCGCGATTCAAACTTTATTTGATTCGGGTTTTGCGGGACTCGAGTTTCCACCAAATGCACGTTTTGATACAACCCGTGGTGTGCTTGATATTGGCGGGAATCCAGTCTCGAGCAGTTTTTTTAAGGGTTTGCTCGAGTTGGATTCGGTTGAAAGCGTGAAAAGCCATTTAAGCGCGAGTTTGGTGATTCATGGCACGAACGATGAAGCTGTGCCGATTGAAATTGGGCGAGAGTATGCGACCACGCTCAAAACCGAATTTCTCGAGATTGAGGGCGCGAACCATACATTTGACAACCTCGAACATCAAGAGCAGGTCATCGCATACTTGCTCGGGTTTTATCGGTCGGCGCTGTAAATTTAAACAGCAAAAACCCCGAATTTCTTCGGGGTTTTTCTTCTGGTTGCAGGGACAAGATTTGAACTTGCGACCTTCGGGTTATGAGGACAAAAAAAGGGCTTATTGTATTGTGTAGAAATATGTAAAATCATGCGTTCTTGAGGGCATATTTTGAATTTACTTTTGTAAGAATTTAGTAGCATTTGTAGTCTTATATCGTGACCTGTTCCGCATCTGTTCCGCACATTTTGGGCAACAATTGAGCGGTAACACTTACTTCGCTAAATTTAAGATTTATAGTCTAGGACAGGATTAAATCCAAAAGTTGTCTCAAAAAACTGTAGAATTAGACTCAAAATCTAAGACTACTACTACTGTATTTGCGTCCTGGGCGACCCGTACCGCATTAAGGTACATTGAGAATGTTGCTTGACGAATGTACATAATTTGTCATATGCTTTTTTTAGAACGACGTACTGCGATTGTCAAAAACACGCAAAAACGTCACCGTATTTTGACGGCATCAAAATGCAAGCACCCGAATCGTTAAATT
Organism: Deinococcales bacterium; assembly: GCA_031391225.1. Classification (GTDB taxonomy): domain Bacteria; phylum Deinococcota; class Deinococci; order Deinococcales; family JAAFIG01; genus JANXTZ01. The sequence continues at coordinate 413 of JANMUC010000370.1, read as the reverse complement.
CTTGGCGGAATCCGATTCGGGCGCTCCCTCAGAAGGTGAAAAGCTCTTCTTAGTTTTTCCAGCCGTCTCGGAGTATTCCTAGGAATATTGCGAGATACCAGAATAATAGTATCTTGCTACGGTAATATAACTTCTGTCAATACTTGACATATGAGTGATTAGGAAATCAAAACTAATCCGCGCAAGACGCAAACTACTAAGACTAGAGTTGCTTACCTTCTGAAATTTGAGGGCTTCAGACCAAGCCCGGCCTGAAGTTCGCCAGCGGCAATGTGTTGACGGCCGAAGACGTGGTCTTCAGCCTGCAGCGCGCGGTGCTGCTGGACAAGACGCCCGCCTTCATCCTCACCCAGTTCGGCTTAGCCAAGGACAACGTGAAGGACAAGGTCAAGCAGACCGGGCCGCTCACCCTC
>JANMUC010000364.1:0-11221 GCA_031391225.1 Deinococcales bacterium | reverse complement strand
CAATCGAAGCCAGCGAAGCCGAAACTGTCGAAAATTCCCGAGCCAGAAGTGCCAAGCTCCGTGTTGGAAAAAAATTAAGTGTTGTGCAGAATCTCGAGGTGATCGTATGAGTTTAATTGCCGAAACCAGCCGACCCGAAGTCCAAGCCGCGCCTCGAGTGTCAAAAAATAAATCTCAAAAACCGAGTCAATCGCCGCAAACCCGCTTGATGAAAGAACGGGTGATTCGCTACTCGTTTTATTACGTGGCATTGCTGATTGCGTTGACTGGTGTGCGGTTTTTGACTGCCAGCCATGCGCGGCAATTGGGTGACCTTCAAGATCAAGCTAGCCAACTCGAGCGTCAAAGTGCTCAACTGCACCGCGATATTTCCAGCCTCGAATCGCCGGCTCGGGTTCGGGCTTGGGCAGTGGCGCACGACATGGTTCCGTACAGCAGCGGCATTTTTGATTTCAAACAACTCGAGCCATTGCCTCCTGTTCAGGCATTGCCCAAACCCGCGCAAAAGGTCAAGGTGGAAACCCTGTGGCGTTAAACGAATTTCAAACTCCATCTCAAGTTTCCAAACGGGTGATCGTGGTCGGCGTGGTGCTCGCGCCAATGCTGGTAATCTGGTCAGTGTTTTTTGCCCAGCGCTCGGCAGGCATACCTTTTGTGCCGGAAGACACGCCACTGATCATGCGCGGTAAAATTTTAGGCTCGAGTAGCGTGGGCAGTGAAAAAACCGTGCTTGCCGAAAGTTATGTGGTGACCTATGAGCGCGAACAGACCAATGACCAAGGGCAAGTGATGCGGGACAGAAATGGCAACGCCAAGACTTACCCTGTTTTTGAAACAAGACGTTCCTATCCTCAAAACAAATTAGGCTCGAGGTTGATCGGTTTTACGGGCGATCAAGACAAAGGTTTGTACGGTATTGAACTCTTTGCCCACGAACAATTGCTTGCGGGCAAAGACGTGGTTTTGACCATTGACCCCGTGATTCAAGCCATCGCTGAAGCCGCCCTCGAGAAAGCCATTCGTACCGAACAGGGCGACACCGGAACGGCGGTGATTCTGGAAGCCAAAACCAACCGCATTTTGGCGATTGCAAATTACCCCAATTTTGATCCGAACAACTGGCGCAGCGTGAAAAACAAAAGCAATTGGAGTAACCGTGCGTTGCGTGATTACATGGACCCTGGTTCGACCATGAAAGGACTGGTTGCCGCGGCCCTGATTGATTCAGGTTGTGCCACACCAGAAACCACCGTTTACGCCCCAATGCGCCGCAGTATCTCGGGCATCTCAATCGGTGACGCCATCGAACACAAACCAGACCTCAACTTAAAAAGCGTCTTGCGTTACTCGAGCAATGTGGGGATCAGCAAACTGAGTGAATGCCTCTCGAGCGAAAAGTTTTACGGTTATTTGCGCAAGTACGGTTTTGGACAGGAAGTCTGGAATTCGACCAATTGGGGCACACCTGGGGTGCTCCACGATTGGAAAGACTGGCGACCCATTGACCGTGCCAACTACAGTTTCGGGCAGGGTATCAGCACCACCGCGCTTCAATTGGCAACTGCGTACAGTGTTTTGGTCAATGATGGAATCTTGATTGCGCCCAAGCTCTTGGCTGGGCAAAAAGTGCAACCACCGTACCGTGTCATTTCGAGCAGCGCCGCCAAACAAACTCGAGAGATGCTGCAAGCCAGCATTGAGGATGGTCTGAAATTTGGCATTGTTCCAGGATTTCCACTCGGGGGTAAAACGGGTACGGCTCAGACCTGGACGAAAAATGGTCGAATCTCGAGCGATGTGTACGGCGCGTTGTTTGCAGGGTTTTTTCCAGTCGAGAAACCCAAAGTTACCATGTTGATTGAAGTGTTTCATCCGCGAAAACAAACGCACGGTTCGCAGGTCAGTTTGCCCGCCTTTACCGATATTACCCGTGAGTTAACCAGTTATTGGCAGATGACCCCAACCGAAGCCAGCCTGAAGGCATCCATGTTCAAAAAGACCCATCGCACCAGGTAAAACGTAGGGGTTAGGCATGCCTAACCCCTACAAATCACAGACTTTTTATGATTTGCGTCATGGCTTTAATCTGGTACATTGATCTGATGCGTTCTTTACTCACCTCACTCAACTTACTCCTATCAACCGAAATTCTGCTTCACACTCGAGGTCTGGCATGATTGAATCAAACCTCAACCCATTAGAGCCTCGAGACTGGATTTCAGCGCTCGAGGCTTTTGGCGTGGTTGTTCATGCGGATGCTCGAGCGGCAACGGCGATCACCTGGGATTCCCGCAAGGTCAATGAATTTACGGCGTTCGCAGCATTGGTTGGCGACGCAGAGCACGGCAACAAGTACGTTGAGGCAGCACTGGCGGCAGGTGCACCCTTTGTGCTGACTGATTTGGATGTACCGCGTGCAGTTCGGGTAACTGACGCCACAGCCGCACTTCGGGCATGGGCGCGGGCGTGGCGGCTCGAGTGTGGCGCAACGATCCTTGGGGTGACGGGTTCGGCAGGTAAAACCACGGCGCGTTCGTACATCGCAGCGGCACTCAATTGTCCGAGCAATTATTACAACACCTTAAACGCCATCGCTTGTTACCTGCTCTCGAGCGTCAACCGCGATTCCAAACACGTGCTCGAGCTTGGCATTGATAGAGTTGGAGAAATGGACGAATTGGTCAAGCTGACCGAACCTGATTTGGGTGTGATCACCAGTGTCGGCGCGGCGCACCTCGAGTTTTTTGGCAGCTTGGAGCAAATTGCGTTTGAAAAAGGCAGGATTTTGGCTGGACGAAAAGGCTTGGTGGCGGCATCGTGTGCGCATTTGTACCCAGGCGTTCCAACGTACGGTTTTGAAGAAGGTGCAACGTTTCAAGGCACAGATTTAAAACTCGAGGAATCCAGCGTCAGTTTCTCGTTTCAAGGTTTACCCGTGAGGATTCCTAACCCGTCCCAAAAAGTGGCTGAAGCCGCACTGAGCGCTCTTGCCATCGCTCAAGATTTTAAACTCGAGCTTTCAGACGCGATTGCTCGAGTCCAAAGCGTGGACGTTCCTGGCGCGAGAATGCGAATCGAACAAGGGTTGCAATTTAGACTGATCGACGATTCGTACAACGCCAACCCGTTAAGCGTCAACGCCAGCCTCGACACCCTCGAGCGTCAAACGGGACGCAAGATTGCCATTCTGGGCGACATGCGCGAACTGGGTGAAACCTCCCCAGAACTTCACGCGCAAATTGGTGCTCGCGCAGGAAAAATTGCCAAACTGGTGATTGGCGTTGGCGTGTACGGCGACGATATTGCCGATGCGGCTCGAGGGTCGGGCGCACTTTCGACCTCGTACCCAAATTCTGGGGTTGCCGCGCTCGAAATTGAAAGTCACCTCAAGCCAGGCGACACGGTGCTGGTCAAAGGATCGCTTTCGGTCAACATGAAACTCATCATCGATGCGATTCGGACTTTAAACGGCGAGGTGCAGCAATGAGCGTGGTCATTGCCACCGTGCTCAGTTGGTTTGCCGTCGGCAGTTTTGTCGGCATTGCCAAAAGCCGTGGCTGGGGGCAAACCGTGCGCCGTGACGGACCCGCCACGCACCTGTCCAAAGACGGCACACCCACAATGGGCGGCGTACCGTTTTCAATCGTGATTTTTTTGGTTTGGCTGGTCATGATTGGTTTAGCAGGCTATACCGACCGCAAAGGCTGGGCGGCGTACCTGATGAGCCTCGGCATGGGCTTAATCGGTTTTGCCGACGACTTTTTGATTGTTCGCTCGAGACTGATGGGTGCAGCGCGCGGCGGTTTGAGAGCCAGGGAAAAACTGCCCCTGCAAGTTCTGGTGGCGGGATTGTTTGGCTATGTCGTTGCTCAAGATGTCGCGCTGTTTGGCGTGTTCTGGCTCGACGCCATTGCCTATACGCTGATCTGCATTGCCGCCGTAAACGCCGTGAACTTTACCGACGGCATCGACGGGCAGTGCGCTGGTGTGGTCGCCATCATGCTCGTGCCACTGATTTCCTCGAGTCCACTGGCTGGCATCACCGTTGGCGCACTCGGTGGATACCTCTGGTTTAATGCCAAACCCGCGCAGATTTTTATGGGTGACGCTGGTTCTCACGCGCTGGGCGGCATTGTTGCTGGTGTTTTTATTACCCAGGGTTGGACTTGGATGCTGCCGCTCGCCGCGATTATTCCGGTGCTCGAGGTTTTAAGCGTTTTTATTCAAGTCAGTTATTTTCAGTACACCAAACGCACCACTGGCGAGGGCAAACGCGTGTTCCTGATGACGCCAATTCACCATCATTTTGAAAAACTGGGTTGGGCAGAAACCAGGGTGGCGGCACGATTTTGGATGATCACACTGGTTGGCACGGCTTTGGCTTGGGCGATCAAAACGGGGACGCGATGAAAAACACTGATCCTCAAAAAGTGCTGGTTTACGGGCTTGGACGCTCTGGCATGGGCGTGATAAGGCACTTGAAAAAACTGGCTTGGACTGGCGCGTGGTTCGATGCTAAACCAAACCCAGACGGCGAACTCGAGGCTGTCAGTCAAGGTTTCCCTCGAGTCATGATCCTCGAGCCAAACTATTTCGATTTGGTCGTTGCCGCTCCAGGTGTGATGGTGCAAAATCCTGACCTCGAAAGCTTGCGCGGTGCAGGCTTGCCCGTGATTGGTGAGGTCGAACTGGCGTACCTCACGACCTCAACCCCAACCATCGGCGTGACTGGCACGGCTGGTAAAGGTTCAACCACCGCCTTAATCGCCCATTTGTTGCGAAAACAGGGCATCATCGCGCTCGAGGGTGGAAATTTTGACCCGCCCCTGCTCGAAATTGTGGAGTCTTGCGAGGTTGCCGTCACCGAACTCTCGAGTTTTCAACTTGAACGCATCGACACGTACCGCCCAAGCGTTGCGGTCATCACCAACTTGGGCGTGGATCACATCACCGATCACGGTTCGCTCGAGCGTTACCACGCCGCAAAATGGCGGATTGCGCAAAACCTGACGCCCAAAGATGCACTGGTGATTCCAGCCAGCCTTCAACTGGGTCGGGAAACTCGAGGGAATATTGTTCGGGTGCTCGAGTCTGGCGATGTGCTCGATTTGGCTGGAAATACCTTGCTCGAGATTTCCGAACTGCCCGTCAACATTCACCCCATGAATGCACGTTTAGCAGTCACAACCACACTTTTATACCTTGAGCATTTGCACCAGACCATAGACTTTGACCAACTCAAATCTGCACTGCTCGAGTTTAAAGGCGTCAGTGGTCGCTTTGAAACCATCGCCGTGATTGACGAAACACGGTTTATCGAAGATTCGATTGCCACCCGAACCCTCGCGGTTCAAGCCGCGCTCGAGAATGCCCCCGCACCCATCGCCTGGATTTTGGGCGGACGTGACAAACTCGGGCTGTCTGAAAAAGAATCCGAACTGCCCAAGATGCTCGAGCTGGTTAAACACAAAGTCGCAGTCATTTTGGCATTTGGCGAATCGGGCATGGTTTACGCCGAATACTTTAAAGAAACAGGCGTCAAAATTGTGAATCTCAGCCTCGAGAAAGACGGCGAGAAAGCGTTAGAAAAAGCCGTCAACATTGGAGCTGACCTGGCGCAGGGCGGTTCGGTGTTGCTCGCACCGCTCGGCACCAGTTTTGATTTGTTCGCCAATTACAAAGCCAGAGGTGCCGCGTTCAAAGCCGCCGTTTTAAGACTCGAGTTACGAACCCCACAACCCACCAGAGGAGCGCCATGACATTCAAACCCTTAAATCCTGTGCTGCTCCTGACCCAACTGACCTTGCTGGCGCTTGGATGGTTGGGTGTTGCCACCGCCTCACCGTCAGAACTCACGCGACACGTCATTCTCGGCGTGGTTTCACTGGGAATCACTTGGGTCGTGACCCAATTCCACTCGAGAATCTCGGTGCGTTTTGGTTGGGGTTTTTGGTTACTGACCATCCTCGGTTTGGCTGGCACATTTTTCCTTGGTGAGCGAATCAATGGGGTCAAACGTTGGATCGACCTTGGTTTCTTCCAATTGCAATCTTCAGAATTTGCCAAACTTGCCTTGATTGCGTATCTCGCATCATTTTTTATTCGTCGTGGTACTGGCTATAAACTCTGGGGTCCTGTTGCCGTGATTGGTATTACCGCATTGCTGGTCTTGATTGCGCCCAGTACCTCAGCCGCCGCTTTTATCTTCTTGTTGGCTTTAAGTGTGATGTTCACGGCGGGCGTTGGTGGCTTTCGGATTGCCAGCATCGTGATTCTTGCCGCCGCCATTACCGTCCCTGCGGGTTCGTTGTACTTGGCAAAAAATCCATACGTTGCAGATCGAATTCAAGGATTTCAAAATAACCTCAACGGCACGCAAGACAAAACGGGCATGAACTTTCAAAACCGTCAAGCCACCAGGGTACTCTCCAAAGCAGGATTCTGGGGTCACGGACCCGATAAACCACTTCCACACCGCGTTCCTGCCAATATCACCGACTTTATTATTGTTCCCGTCGCCTGGGCTTCAGGTTTACTCGGCGTTGGTGTCGTGATTGCTGCCTTCGGCGCAATTCTGGTGCTCGGTTTGCGCGGGGCAAGCCTCGTCTCGAGCGGTTACTGGGGTCAAGCCTACATCCCGAGTGAACGCCACGGCAGCGCGATTCTCGCCTCTGGCGCAACCATCATGCTGGTCGGGCAAGCCATCGTGAATCTCGGCGTCGTGCTCGATAAACTGCCCAACACGGGCATGGCACTGCCCATGATGAGCATTGGTGGCTCGAGTTTAATTGCATGCGCCATTGCCTTCGGTTGGATTCACAACGCCTACAACGAAGCCAAAATACCAGTGCCCAAAAATGTTGCCGCTCGAGAGGAAGCTTTGATTTTGGCGGAAGAGGAAAGGCTGGAGGTGGTATCGCTGCCGTTAGTACGGAGCCGTCAGGAATATACCTACACCAAGGCTGGCCACTGCTGCACCATTTTTATATTGACGGGCGATCCAGCTGATATATTCTTTATTTACATTGGTCGATGTCATAATATCCCCCATCAGCGATGGGATGATAATAAGATCAGTATAGGATACCTTATCCAGCAGAAGTTCCGGATGAAGCGTATACAATCCTTTATCCAGCCGTACTTCAGGGGTCAAACCAACCAGTTTTACTTCAAACAAAGGCTCTTGACCTTTTTGTTGTAAAAAATGATTTACCATCTGAAATACATACCTTGAATCGGTAATAGTAGACATCACCGCATTTTTAAGCGCCAGGATAGAAATATGGATCATGTGCCAAATATAAGCGGATACCCTGTCGCAAACCCCTGCTAAAGAATGTCGTATTTACACGGTACAACGTTAGAATTAGGCCATACTTTTGTTTACTCGATCTATAAAAATTATTCTATGATCAATACTACCCCTTACCTCCACTTTATGGGTAACACAGAGGAAGCAATGACTTTTTATAAATCGGTGCTGGGCGGCGAATTCACCATATTCCAGCGGTTTAAAGAAGTGCCCGGGGGTGAAAAAATGTCTAAAGAGGACCAGGAAAAATTTATCCATATCTCCCTGGTGGTCGGGCAGGGCCATACCATCATGGCGACAGATATGCTGGAATCCATGGGACATTCCTTAGTAGCCGGAAACAATTATCACATTTGTATCCATACGGAAAGCGAGGCCGAAACAGAACGGATATTTGAGGCCTTAGCCCAGGACGGTAAAGTTGAAATGCCACTCAATAAAACATTTTGGGGGGCCTATTTTGGCATGGTCAGGGATCGTTTCGGGGTACAATGGATGATCAATTACGAACTTAAATCCACCAAAAAATAATAGCGCTATGCAAACTTTGTTCAATATTGTACTGGTCATCCTTGGGCTGATTGTACTGGTCCTGATCGTTGCCGCATTCTCTCCCAAGGCTTATAACATCAGCCGTTCCATTGTAATCAATAAGCGAGCATCACAGGTATTCGATTACATCAAATATCTTAAAAACCAGGACCATTATAGCAAATGGGTAATGACGGATCCCAATATGAAAAAAACATATACAGGTACCGACGGCACTATGGGATTTATTTATGCCTGGAACGGAAATAAACAAGCAGGTGAGGGCGAACAGGAAATCAAGGGCCTGGTCCCCGATCAAAAACTGGATGTTGAAGTTCGATTTGTCCGGCCATTTGCAGCTATTGCTAAAACTCCATTTACCCTGGAAGGACTGTCTGACCAACAAACCCGGGTGACCTGGGGGATGAGCAGCGCCATGAAATATCCGATGAATATTATGCTACTGGTAATGAATATAGAGAAATTGCTGGGCGGGGATTTGGAGATCAGTCTGGGAAATTTGAAAAGAAATTTAGAAAATAATTGATCTCCAGCAGAGAGAATTTTTCTCTAATATATTTGGATATCCGTATCCAAATATTGCTTAAGTTTTATCAAATCCAACACCTTAAAAATAGTAGTTCCCCCTCTGGCTAACGCTTAGGTGACTTCCACCACCGTCCCGAATTGCTATTCCAGGTGAAAGCACCTTACTGCCCAGCATCATACCTGGTATCGCCCGCGGTGGCTGTCACTTTGCGTTAGCCCTGTTCTCATTGTTTTACAAAGGGTTAATTTATCATTTCATTGATTTCCATTCTTCCCAGCCAATTTCTCTTCCTGGGTAGGCGACTTTTTTAAATGGCCAGTCCTTTTTAATCCAATCCTTTACAGTATTAAAGAGTATTCCATCAAGTCCCATATCCCGTACACTTGTTCGTACCCACATCGTTATGCTTGCATCATAATTACTCTTTGTTGTAGGATTGATATAAATACATCCAACGACCTGACTTTCATCTAAATTGACGACGGTATAGGCAAAAGAACTTCTTCGTTGAAATTCCTTCTGATGCCAGCCCAAATCAATTAAATTTTGTTCAAAGGTCAGGTCTTTCGTTGGCCAACCTGAGGATTGATACATTTTCTGCAAATTTTCAATGCTGGTCATTACAGCATCATAATCTTTCACTACATCATTTACGGTGAGCATTCTTGCTCTGAAATGCAAAGTTTCCAAAATTGCCGGAACCTTAAAGTCAGACGGAACAAATGGTCTTGGCTGGGATTTGAGAATGTTTAAAAAGCCAAACATGATTGTGCAAAATAATATGATTGTTTTATTTGCCATGGTTATTAACTTTAAATTTATTCGACTTGGATTATTTTGTAAAACTTGTCGATAATGGTAGTGCTTTGCATTGATTGAGTATAATGATAGCTCTGCCCATTTTCAAAGGCCCGTTGAATGATTTATGGCCAAGTTAGCTTCAAATGTTTTTAGTTTGTCCAATTTTCGATGGTTCCTTCTTCTTCAAACCATAATTCAATATATACCAATTCTTCAATTGGAAATCCTCGTCGTTTTATTATGTCAAACTTTATATCCTTCAATGATTTTCTTAGAGAGTTAATACAATGTTTGTACTCGTTTTTTCCATAGAAGCCTTTAATTTCCTCTTTAGTTAAACGCATTTCAACCAGGTCAATTTCTCCTTCCTTGTTAATCCTGATTTTGTATGTTTCAGAGCAATCAAACTTGACAACTTTTGTCCATTTATAGCTTTTAATTTTTTCGAATAAAATATCCGTTGCTTTATCATTTCTTTTTCTGTTAATTCTATTGGGATCGTCAATATAATTTTCAATATTTTCTTCCTTTACTATTCTTCCTTTATCTATGCCAATCAAAGTTTCGAAGTGAAAAATATTTTCGAAAACTCCGTCCCACCTTATTATTTCGTTTTGTTCAACTTTTAGAGGAAAACTTATGTCTCCTTCAAACCAATCTATAAAAACCTTACCGTCCCTCATTTTATTCCCAAAAAGCAAGATTATATTTTTCTTAGATTTTATAATATCAATGTTTTCAAGAGAATGACAGTCAATTATTGCGGTTAAAAATAAACTATCATTTTCAATTTTATAAATTGCTTGATATCCTCTCCAACAATTAAAACTGGTTCCTAAACCGTCCAAAGAGTTTCTAAAACTTAACCCAAATAACTTGTCTTCAGTGAGATTTTGCTGTTGCAGATATTGCTCAACCAATAAATTATATGTGGCGATAGTATCATTTTTATAAATGATATAATCGGGAAGTTGAGGACTTGCATTTAGATTTTTGAATGCAAAAGCCAATAAAAAAACAATTAATGATTTCGTGAAGTGTTTTGTCATAACATTACAGCTAACTCACTTAAATACGAAACAAATTACTAACCTATTTTCACTTATCCATCCAATATTAGAAGGATACACACAAGATTAGAACAAGATTTACAAAAATTAATTCTCCTAATTTTCTTCAAACACAGAATAGACAAAAACCCTCAGCAATAAGAAGAAAGTGGGCATCCTTATGCACCCGCAACAGCTATCCTATTCAGTGAGCCATAAAATAATTAACCCCAATCCCCCTCCATTCAATCCTCAAACACCTCCGTATAATTCAGATTATTCTCAAATTTATCCTTCAGCAATAAAATACTGACAATACTGATCCCGATCAAAGAAAACCCGATGATCGCCCCGCTGGTGATCACACCGTAGGATTTGACCAGCATGGAAAAGATCAGGGTAGCCGGGATGGTAATCCCCCGGATCAGGTTGGGCGTGGAGGTGGCCACGGTGGCCCGGATATTGGTACCAAATTGTTCGACACTATTGGTAATCAATATACCCCAGTAACCCGCGGAAAAGCCCAGGAAGGCGCAGCGGTAATAATAGCCCTGCAGGGTTTCCGGCGGATAAAGGAGAAAATAAGACATGGCTATGACCTGCAACCCTGCGTAGATCAGCAGCGGCCCTTTGCGTTGTTTCATCATTTTACTCAAAAACCCGCACAGGATATCCGACACGGCAAAGGTGATGAGAAAAACCATGATGGCCGTACTCACAGAGGCCTGCTCCGCAATACCAAAAGCCTGGCAAAACTCGGGAGTAAGAGTGATATACAAATTGGTAAACACCACGGCCGGCGCACCGGCAAAAACACAAAGCATATATTTATACAGTTGTTTATTGCTGGTAAACAGCTCCACCAGGTCGCCTCTTATAGCTTTTTTGGTAGAATTCTGGATAAATATCTTGCTTTCCTTGACGCTTACCCTCAACACCAATAAGATCAGGCCCATTACTCCTCCGATGATGTAAGAA
>JANMUC010000557.1:0-1079 GCA_031391225.1 Deinococcales bacterium | reverse complement strand
ATTTTTTCATACTGCCTCCTTGGGTGAACAAATAGCGGTTAGTACAAACTTCACAACGAATTTGACAACTGACTTTTGTCCAATAAGAACCTCGAGTGGTGGATTTGTCGGTCTGGAATCTCGAGCAAAACCTGAGTAGTAGGGTGCGCCGTGCGCACCGTCAATCACATGCTTTTTGTGCGTGAGGCGACCCAAGCCCGTCAGGTGCTGTAGTCAGGGTCAAGAAGCGCACCCTACAAGTTGAATGTTCTTAAATGGCGATTGTGGTTTCTCGAGTTTGGAATTTGTAATTTGATATGGCTCTAATTTAATTTTTGCCCTCTGCCCTCTACTCAGTATTTAAAGGGAAACGTCTTAAAATAACTTCGGATCAACCGCCAGAAATTCGCCAAGCCCCTGGGTTCAAAAATCAGGAATAAAATAATCACCAAACCAAAGGTCAATGGGCGCATGGCGCTGCCAATGTCCACACCTTGAATTTGTGGCAAAATGCCCGAGAGCCACCCACCGAGGCTGGTCGCGCCATCGTCCAGAAATTGTAAGAATGCCGCACCGAAAAATGCACCAGGCAAACTGCCCAGACCGCCAACGATTGCCATTGCCAGAAATTTAATACTGACGGCAAGCGTGTAATCTTCGACTTGAGCGCCACGGTAAAGGTAGGCGAACAACGCGCCAGCAATGCCAGCGTAAAAACTGCCCAGAATAAAAGCGGTGACTTTGGTCGTGCCTGGGTTAATGCCCATCGCGTCGGCGGCACGGTCATTGTCGCGCACGGCAACCAGTGACCTGCCAAATTTGGAACGCATTAAATTGCGCCAGATCAGTGCCAGTACAATCAGAAAAAACAATGCCACGTAATACCAGAATTTGTTGTGGAGCAAATAACCAATTTCTGTCCCAAAAATAACTGGAGCGGGCATGTTGATGGACTGTCCTTGTTGCAGCAAATCCGAGTGCCCGACGCCCCAACGAAAAATCTGTTGAAAGGCAATCGTGGCAATTGCCAAGTACAAATGTTTTAAACGCATACTTGGTAAGCCAACAATACCGCCCACGATGGCGCTGACCACGCCACC
>JANMUC010000269.1:0-1770 GCA_031391225.1 Deinococcales bacterium | reverse complement strand
TCGAGCTACGATTTTTGAATGGATTGAAGTTTGGTACAACCGCGAACGTCGTCACTCGAGCCTGGGCTTCTTAGCACCAATGGTGTTTGAGGAGAGGAATGAGTCTCGGAACTCCGCATCCACAAACTCTTGACATTTCAGTTTCCTATCATTCAGAAGAAGGATAAAAACCTCGAGCCACACGTGTAAAAAACCTAAACTCCCTTCTCCCGCTCGCGGGAGAAGCGATTCCGCCCGTAGGTGCGTCTTGGAATCAAGAAGGGTCGGGGATGAGGGTGGGGCAATTGCTGATTTTTGTGTCTGACAAAGAAAATTCGATTGATAGTGAGATAGCGCATAGTGGGTCAGAAGCTCGAGATTTCAAAAGGAGATTTTTATGCCAAAAGTTCAAATTCAAACCTCAAACGCGCCCATGCCAGTCGGTCCTTATTCGCAGGGTTTAAAAGTTGGCGATTTTGTGTTTGTCGCAGGGCAAGGCTCGATTGATCCTGCGACCCAAAAAGTCATCGGAGCAACCATCGAAGAACAAACCACACAGACGCTCGAGAATCTCAAAGCAATTCTGGCAGAAGCTGGCGCGACGATGGGCGATGTGGTCAAAGCCACGGTACACCTCAGCGATTTGGCGTTGTTTGGTCGTTTTAACGCTGTTTACTCGAGTTATTTCCCCGATCCTAAACCAGTTCGCACCACGGTGGGCAGTCAACTGCCCGGAATTTTGGTCGAAATTGATGTGATTGCTTACGTTGGAGACAAGTAAGTGATGCTCAGACTCGAGGGGAAAACGGCAATCATCACCGGATCTGGACGCGGGATTGGGCGAGCGATCGCAGAGAAATTCTTGCTCGAGGGTGCTCGAGTGCTTCTCTGCGAAATTGCGCCAGACCGTCTCGAGCAGACGGCGTTGGAACTTGCGGCATTTGGCGAGGTTCATGGTTTGGTGGGTGATGTCAGTCGAGCGGATTTTTGTGATGTCATTGTGCAAAAAGCGATTGAAGTTTTTGGTAAGATTGATGTTTTGGTCAACAACGCTGGCATAGCCGTGTTTTCACCGTTTCTCGAGCTGAGCGAGGAGGTGTGGGATCAAACTTTAAACGTTAACCTCAAATCGATGTTTTTGCTTTCGCAACGTGTCGCCCGTGAAATGGTGGCTCGAGGTGCTGGCGGGGCGATTGTCAATATGGCATCGACCAATGGGTTGCTGGGCGAGCGCGATTTGGTGGCGTACAATGCTTCCAAAGGCGGTGTGATTTTGCTGACCAAAACGCTGGCGATCGAACTGAGTGATCACAACATTCGGGTCAATTGCGTTGCGCCTGGGCTAATTCGCACGATGCTCGCTTTCGAGGGTGGCAGCAGCGAAACGTTTCTCGAGGATTATTTGCAAAAAATTCCGCTTCGGCGGCATGGAAAGCCAAGCGAGGTCGCCAACGTTTTTGCGTTTTTGGCATCCGATGAGGCATCTTTTGTCACGGGCGAAACCGTGGTGGTGGACGGCGGACAACTGGCGCAAGAGTAAAGCAATTTGAATACAAGCTCGAGTTTTGCGATTAAACCCTTTTGTTAAAGTCATCTGCAACGTGATTGCCGAAATAGAAGCTTTTTACTTGCAGCAACCTATAGAACCTGTTTGACATCTTTGGATTTATAAAAATGCGAACTCGAGTCTACCCTCACCCCCAACCCCTCTCCCGTCTTGACCATAAAACGCACCTAGCGGGCATGGTCGCAACATCAGGAGAGGGGAGAAAATCGTGACTGAATCAAGGT
>JANMUC010000231.1:0-1461 GCA_031391225.1 Deinococcales bacterium | reverse complement strand
GGGTGATGCGCTCGTGACCGCCGAAGCCAATATTGCCTTAGTGATCGAAACCGCCGATTGTTACCCCGTACTGCTCGAGGATCGAATCACTGGCGTGATCGGTGCGGCGCACTGCGGTTGGCGCGGAAGTGTCGGAAAAATTCTCGAAAATACGGTTCAGCAAATGCTGGAACTTGGTGCGAAACTCGAGAATATCCATGCCGCCATTGGACCTGGCATTTGCGTTGAGCATTATGCCGTGGGACTCGAAGTGAAAGACCAGTTTTTAAGTGCGGGTTTTCCAGAAACCATCCTCGAGCCATCCGATACGCTTTGGAAACTCGATTTAAGTGCCGCCAACGCCTGGTTGCTCAAGAACTACGGTGTTCCCAAAAACCAAATTTGGCAATCGAGCGCGTGCAGCACCGACTCAGAATTTTTTTCTTACCGCCGTGACGCGGGCACAACAGGGCGAATGTGGTCAATCATTGCCAATCGGGTTCAACCGTGAGTGCTCGAACCAGTCCGTGGTGGTTAAAGCTCTTAACGCCCAAAGCCCAACTCGAGAGTGCTTTTGAAATCACGCCAGCCTGGTTAGCCGATCGCAACCTTAAAGGCATGGCACTCGATATTGACAACACCCTCGCGCCAACCCATTTGCCAGGCAACGAAGCCCAAATTCGGGCGTGGCTAGCACCTCTGAAGCAAGCAAACATCCCAATTCGTGTTGTCTCCAACGGTTATCCAAAGCGAATCCTCGAATTTTGCGAGCTGTTCGATCTGGACTGCGTTGGACTTCTGGGATCAAGAATCGCAGGGAAGCCGATCCCTAGCGCTTTTAGACGCGCCTGCTTCGAGCTGGGTTTGCCCGCCGACCAAATCGCAATGGTCGGCGATCAACTCTTTACCGACATGCTCGGCGCGAACATAACTGGCATGTACACCGTGCTGGTCAAACCATTAACCGAAAAATCCATGCCTCACACCAAATTGATTCGCAACCTCGAGAAACTCGTGCTGGCAAAACTCGAGCGCGACAAAAGTAGGGCTCTGGTCAAAAGCCAAAAGCTGTGATACAGTTCCAAAGCTCCCAAACGGGAGAAGCTGCATTTTAACGAATGCAGCGTGCGTTTAAAAAAGCGCATTGCGCGGCTCAGAGACACTGAACCGACGCTTCGGGCAGAAGGTTTTGTCCGCAAACCCAAACGGGTTGAGAAGAGAAACATGGCAGATGTTAAACCCAAGAACCGTAAGGCACGCAAGACCGAGAAAAGCAAGCGTCGTGGCGAAAGCCAACAAAAGCGTCACCGCCAAAGCCTCAAGCACCGTGCCGTCAACCGCGCTTTGAAGAGCACCATCAAAACCTTCAGCAAAAAAGCCTTGGTTGCCGCCACCGAAGCCGCCACCGACGCCGTGACATTGGGACGCAAAGCCGAGAGCTTGATTGACAAAGCCGCCAAAGGCAGCACATTGCATAAACGC
>JANMUC010000188.1:0-7974 GCA_031391225.1 Deinococcales bacterium | reverse complement strand
GGGTGATGGCATCGCACGGCATTGTCAGCGCCAGTCACGGTTTGCGTTTTGGGCGCGGCTCATTGCTCGAGGCGGTGGTACGAACAGACGCCATGCCATTTCCTGGTTGTTCGGGTGGCGCGATTGTCAACGCCAGCGGCGAGGTTCTGGGTGTGACCAACGCGGGCATCATGCGCGGCGTGGGCTTGGGAATCCCTGCACAACTGGCTTGGACTGCCGCCGAAAATATTCAAAACGGCAAGGTCAACAAACGAGGTTATTTGGGCGTGGCGGGGCAACCTGTGCGCCTGTCCAAAAAAGTCAGCGATCAAGAGGTTGGCTTGCTGGTGATTCGCGTCGAAACCGACAGCCCAGCCGAACACGCGGGAATTCTGGTCGGCGACATTCTGCTTGCCTTAAACGATCACAAACTCGAAGATGCAGGTGATTTGCTCGAGGGTATGGTAGGTATTGGCGTGGGTGATGCGGTCAGCGCCAGCCTGATTCGTGGCGGCAAACTCGAGGCGATCAAAGTCACGGTTGGCGAACGTCCACAGCGTCAAAATGGAGACGGCGAAGGAAACCGACGTGGACGGTGGGGCAGAAGATGAATGAACTTTTCTCGAGCATCGTGACAAACGTGAAACCACAGGCGGCATGATGCTCGAAATCCGCACCAACCAACTCGAGCCTCGAATCATGATTGTGGCTCGGTCAGGCACGGTGCGGACTGGTTTGAAAGCACTGCTCGAAAACGAATTTGAAATTGTGGCTCTGACCTCGAGTGTTGACGCGCTCGAGGTTTCTAATATTGATGTGATCGTGCTCGAGGGTGATCTTGCAGGGTTGAATGCTTCCATTGAACTGCCTTCGATTGTGCTCATCAGCGACCATGCTAATGCCGCCAGCGATCTTCTCGAGTTCAACCCGCACGGTTGGGCAGTCGTATCACCCGACGCGCCCGAAAGCGAGTTGAAAGCCGCCATTCATGCCGCCGCGCAAGGATTTACGGTCATGACTTCAAATATTCTCGAGCAACTTTTGAATCGCAGCCCAGAACCACAGTATGACCTTGATGACGTGCCACTCGAGCACCTGACGCCCCGCGAACTCGAGGTGCTTGAGGCGCTGGCACAAGGTTTGGGCAACAAACACATTGCCAAGCAACTCGAGATCAGCCAAAGCACCGTGAAATTTCACATTGCCCAGATTTACGCCAAATTGGACGTCTCGAGCCGCGTCAGTGCGGTGAATTTGGGAATCAGACACGGTTTGATTGCGATTTAATCGTCTCGGGATTGATTTACAACCCTAATTCATTGAGCCTAGTTTCAATTTCATAACCAAGTCTCCGTCTAGCATAGTTATCAATACGTCCGATAAACCCCGAAAGCACAATACAAATCCTCTCCCCATCCAGTTGAGTGAAATAGCTCGTCACATCAGGAGAACAATCTAGGGGGAGCGGGAATATTTTTTTGACTGCCGTACAAACTGAAGCACCATTACAAATAATCATCATGGGGCGAATTTGCCGAATTTGAGCAATTAAATGAACTTCACAATTTTCGATTATTTTCTTTTCTTCTTTTCCTTTGGCATTATTTGGTGGCCAACTTTTGCTTGGACATTTGACAAGATCAACATGAGCAGTACCACCTTGCTGACCGAGACTGCAAAATAGTTTTGGTGATACCGACCTAAAATCCTTGAAATACGAATGAATTTTATCTTCAGTATCAAAGTATTCTTGTAATTCAGAAGTTAAACGGTTATCAACCCCATCAATCCAACTTGGATCAAGAGCTGGATTCAGACCTACTATCCAAATTTGGCTGTTACGATTCCCTTCAATATATTCTTCAGGTGAATAGTCTCGCTGAAAGCTTAATCCAAATTGCTCGCATTTTTTGCACTCATACATTACCGTCACCTCAGACACCACATTAAGAAGTTTTACCGCTCGAGATTGTTATAAAGCATTGAATAAATATAAAAGTGCGCATATAGATTTATACGCACTTTATTCTTATATCCGAACTCAAACTCGAAACTAAACCACGGTCACTTTCATGTTCTGTGCCGCCTCACGGTAAGGCTCAAACAGGGCGCTCGAGAGGTAACGCTCGCCGTAAGACGGAATAATGACCGCAATGCGTTTTCCAGCCATCTCAGGACGCGCTGCGACCTTTAAGGCGGCATGAACGGCTGCCCCCGCGCTGATGCCAACCAGCAAGCCTTCCTCGAGTGGCATTCGACGTGCCATCACCAGGGCTTCGTCGCTCGAGACTTGAATCACTTCATCAATCAGTTTGGTATCGAGCACGGCTGGAATAAAGCCTGTGCCGATGCCTTGGATTTTGTGTGGTCCTGGTTGACCGCCAGAAAGCACCGCACTCTCAGTTGGTTCGACAGCCACAATGCGGATGTTTGGATTTTGCGTTTTTAAGTATCCGCCCGTGCCAGTCAGCGTGCCGCCCGTCCCAACGCCAGAGATCAAAACGTCCACTTGACCGTCGGTGTCGCGCCAGATTTCGGGTCCGGTGGTACGAAAATGCACGGCTGGGTTGCTCGGGTTGCCGAATTGATCGAGCATCACTGAATCCGGAATTTCGGTTAACAACTGCTTGGCACGTTCGATGCTCGCACCAATGCGTCCTGCTGCTGGGGTAATCTCGAGTTTTGCGCCCAATGCCAGCAGGACTGTGCGCCGCTCGAGGCTCATGGTTTCGGGCATGGTCAGAATCAGTTTGTAACCGCGCACGGCGGCAACCAGCGCCAAACCGATGCCGGTGTTGCCGCTGGTAGGTTCGACCAGCGTGGTTTTGCCCGGCGTAATACGTCCAGTTTTTTCGGCGTCTTCAATCATGGCAAGCGCAATGCGGTCTTTGACGCTGACCGCAGGGTTTAAAGACTCGAGTTTTGCCACGACTTCGCCGTGCATTCCTGCGGTCACGCGGTTGAGGCGCACGAGTTGAGTGTTGCCAATGATTTCGGTGACATTCTGAGCAATCTTCATGATTTCCTCCAAAGAAGTTTATTGAAATTGTAAACCACTCGAGCTTAACCGAAAATCCTGATTTCGCTGTTGCCCTCGAAACATAACTCTACAACCCCCAAGCCTCGAGAATCCGCAATCCATTTTGAGGACATTCAGCACCTTGATAAAGTTATCGATTGTCCTATGGGCATCCTTGAGAGATGTCTGATAGTTTGGGTCAAAGAATTTGAACATTGTAGACGAATGCTTTTTGGTGTTATGATTCTTTACATATTACAACCCAAAGCTCGAACTGGCGCAATTTGTGTCGGCAAGTCTTGGATTGTTGTTCGAGATTGAAAGGAGTCAATATGAATTTAAGTTGGAAAATACTTCTTGGTGGTATCACGTTTCTTGGTTTAACCGCTTGTAACAGCATTAACTCTCGAGGGGTCAGCAACGAAGAACAAGCCGTGTTTCAAAAAAACGAGGTCGTGGTGTCTCGAGTCAAATTTCAAGACGCGGCAACAGCCCGTAAAATTGCGATCAGCATTGAACCCGTCGAAACCAATTACGATCAGGGGTACATGCTGATTGACACGGGTTTGGAAGATTTTAGCTATTTGCGCGACCAAGAAGGCAGCCTGAATATTTCGATTGAACTTGATCAGCAAATCACGGCGCAACAAACCAAAGTTTTGGAGCGTTTCTCGCAAGGTGGCGGACTATCCTCGAGCACCCGCAGTATTCCAAGTTTTGCGTGTTACCGCACCGTCGAAGAAACTTTTACCACCGCGCAGCAGATTGTGGCCGCCAAACCCACCCTGGCAAGTTGGGTTGACGCAGGTGACAGTTGGAAGAAAACCGTCAACCAAGGCGGTTATGACATGCGCATCTTGAAGCTAACAAGTAGCACCACAGCCACACCTAAACCCATTTTGTTCGTTACCAGCGCGATTCATGCTCGAGAGTACACCACCGCCGAATTGATGACGCGTTTTGCCGAATACTTGGTGAACAATTACGGAACGAACGCCGATGTCACCTGGATGCTCGACACCCAAGAGGTGCATTTGATGCTGCAAACCAATCCTGACGGACGCAAAGTTGCCGAGGCAGGATCGTTGTGGCGCAAAAACAACAACACCAATTACTGCACATCGGGCAGCACCAAAGGCGCGGATTTAAACCGCAATTTCAGTTTTGAATGGAACACGGGTGGCTCGAGCGCCAACAGATGCAACGAAACCTACCGAGGTCCAAGCGCCGCCTCCGAACCAGAAACCAAAGCCGTACAAAATTACGCCCGCAGCATCTTCGCAGACGGGCGCGGACCAAACCTGGCCGATGCCGCCCCTGCCAATACTGCTGGTTTGTACCTCGACATTCACAGTTACAGCCAACTGGTACTTTGGTCATGGGGCAACCGCAGCACAGTTGCCCCAAACGGTACGGCACTGCAAAGCCTAGGACGCAAATTTGCCTTCTTTAACAATTACACCCCGCAACAATCGATTGGTTTGTACCCCACCAGTGGCACAACCATCGATTTTATGTACGGCGATTTGGGCATTCCTGCCTACACTTTCGAGCTAGGCACAAGCTTTTTTGAAACGTGCAGCGCCTTCACCAGCACGATCTTGCCAAGCAACCTGAACGCCCTGATGTACGCGCTCAGGGTTACTCGAGCACCATATCAACTGCCATCAGGTCCAGAGGTTACGAGCATTTCTCTTGTTGGCTCGAGCCTAAGTGCCAGCGCCAACGATGCACGTTACAACAACACCAACGGCACTGAAGCCAGCCAGAATGTGACCAGCGCCGCGTATTACTTGGACACGCCACCTTGGACAGCAGGCGCAACCGCCAACGCCATGACCGCCAGTGACGGTAGTTTCAACTCGAGCTTGGAGGGTTTAAGCGGCACGGTTTCGAGCGCTGGACTTTCGAGCGGCAAGCACACGGTTTATGTTCGTGCTCGAGATGCGCTAGGCAATTGGGGTCCTGTTAGCGCGGTTTTCTTAACCGTTCCATAAATTTATCAGCGCAGTTTAGCCCTCGAGTTGCAGCATTGTGACTCGAGGGTTTTGTTTTGGATTTTGATCTTATTCTAGGAAGGTTGCCAGTTGCTCGAGTGGTTTTTTTGAAATGATTGGCACGTTGGCGTTCGCGGCAGGATACCCGACGACCAAAATCAAAAAAGCCCGTTCGTTGAGGGGTCGCTTGAGAATTTCGGACAGAAATGCCATCGGGCTTGGCGTGTGGGTTAAGGTTGCCAGCCCAACCGAATGCAGCGCCGCAATCAAAAACCCTGTGGCAATCCCCACCGATTCTGGCACGTAATAATGCTTGAACTTACTGCCGTCAGGTTTAACCCCGTAAGCCTGCCCAAAAATCACAATCAAATACGGTGCAACCTCGAGAAAGGGTTTGTTCGCATCCGTACCAAGTGGCGCGAGGGCTTCAAGCCATTCTTGTGGCGCTCGAGATTCGTAAAATTCGCGTTCTTCGGCTTCGGCGGCTTGACGAATGCGGCGCTTGATGTCTGGGTTTGAGACTGCCACAAAATGCCAGGGTTGCAAGTTCGCACCGTTAGGCGCTGTACCAGCCGCCCGAATCGCGTTTTCGATCACGTCTTTTGGAACTGGTGTGGCGGCAAAATCGCGCACGCTGCGACGGGTTTTAATCTGTTCATAAAACTCGAGTGCTCTGGTTTGCAAGTCTTCAGGTGTTCGAGCTTCAAACTCGAGTTTCTGGTGATTCTGCGTCATTTCACTTAGCCTACACTGTGCCATCTGGCGGTTGTAGCGCAACCGAAAAACCTCGAGAATACACGCATGGAAAACATTGTCCGAATCTCAAAATTTTTAAGCAAACACTTGCGTCACGCACCCGAAGCGATTGGCATCACGCTCGAGGCTGGAGGCTAGGTACAGGTTAATACGCTGCTCGAGGCTTGCGCGAAACACGGAATGCGAATCTCGAGGGAAACCCTAAATACCATCGTGGCACAGAACAACAAACAACGTTTTGGCTTTGATGAAACTGGCACACTGATTCGTGCCAACCAAGGTCACAGCACCAACGTCGAACTCGAGTTTGAAAGCCTGACCCCACCAGACACGCTCTATCACGGTACGGCAACGAAATTTCTACCCAGCATCCTCGAGACTGGGCTTCAACGCATGAAACGCCATCATGTTCACCTCTCGAGCGACCTCGAGACTGCCGCGAAGGTTGGAGTGCGTCACGGCAAACTTGCGATGCTCGAGGTTGATACCAAAGCAATGTTTGAGGCAGGCTTTGTCTTTTACCGATCTGAAAATAACGTCTGGTTGGTGGATTTCGTGCCAGTCGAATTTATAAGCCAAAAATAGCTCGAGATGATAAACTTAACCCATGACTGAATTGGTATTTGAAATCCGCGACGCTGAAGAGGGCGGCTATCACGCTCGAGCGTTGGGTAAAGCTATTTTTACCCAAGCCGAAGATTGGCAAAGCTTAAAATCCAATATTCTCGAGGCGATTTCGGTATTTTATGACGCACCAGCCGAGCAACCAAAGTTAGTCACACTTCATTACGTCTGAGAAGAATTCTTGACAGTCCAATAAAAATCTCGAGCCTCCAAAATGTCGGAGGCTCGAGATTCTAAAAAATTGAGGCTTTAATTGTTCTCGTCTTCAAAGTATTCAAACGCGAACGTCCCGATTTTCACGGTATCGCCTGGTTTCACACCAGCGCGTTTTAAAGCCGTGTCCAAACCTTGGCGTTTAAACAAACGCTCGAGGTACTGAGCGGCTTCGTTCAGGTGTCTCGAGAAGCGTTCGATACGGAACAAGAAATCGCCGCCCGTGACCAACCAAAGCGCCGTGCCATCGTCGAAAGCATCGGTTGATCGTGTCACCACAACAGGGTCGCTGCCAGTAACCGTTTGACGGGTGTCGGCAAGACTGACCCGAGGTGGTTGCGCGGGCAGCAAATCAAAGATCAATGTTCTAATTTCGTCAAGCGCCCGTTTCTCGAGCGCACTGATACCAATGACGGGCAAACCGAATTTCACCAGTTCATCCTCGAGCATCAGTTGCAATTCGTCATCGAGCAAATCAATTTTATTCAGGGCAATCAATGCTGGATTCTCGAGCAAGCTTGGGTCGTAACCGCGAAGTTCTTCCTGAAGTTTTTCCAGGGTTTCCGCAGGATTCTCGTTGCCGTCAAGCACGTAAATTAAAAGTCTGGTACGCGAAATATGGCGCAAAAACTCGAGTCCCAAACCTTTACCTTCAGACGCGCCCTCGATAATGCCAGGAATGTCCGCCATCGTGAAACGCTCGAGTTGCTCCTCGTCCTTAAACACCACGCCCAAAATCGGTGACAGTGTGGTGAAAGGGTACGCAGCCACCTCGGGGTTGGCATTGGATAGAGCTTTCAACAAACTTGATTTGCCCGCGTTCGGATACCCAACCAAACCCACATCGGCAATCAAACGAAGCTCGAGCCTGATCTGAAAGACTTCACCAGGTACACCAAGTTCGGCAAAACGCGGTTCTTGACGCGTGCTCGAGGCAAACGCGCTGTTGCCACGCCCACCGTCGCCACCTCGGGCGACCAGCGCAATATCACCCAATGTTGTTAAGTCGGCAAGGATGCGCCCAGTTGCCACATCAATGGCAACCGTACCGACAGGCACACCAATAAAAATGTCCTCGGCATCCGAACCATTGCGAAGGCGTCCCTCGCCAAAGCCGCCAAGTCCGCCTTTAAACTTGCGTTTACCGACCAAGGAATCCAAACTTTCGACCCCCTGAATAGCCCGCAAGAAAATACTGCCGCCCTTGCCACCATGCCCACCGTCGGGACCACCCTTGGGCATGTGTGCCGCACGGTGAAACGACAATGAACCATCTCCACCTTGACCGGCGGCGACTTGAATCTCGAGAACATCACGAAAAGGCATAAATACAACTCCTAGCGATTGGCTCGAGGTGGACAATGCAAGCTCGTCTCGAGGTAGAAC
>JANMUC010000162.1:0-17998 GCA_031391225.1 Deinococcales bacterium | reverse complement strand
CGAGAATGGGGCACAAAGTCCGTTTAAAGACTGGTTTACGGTGCACGATTATCCACTGAATGCTTACGATGGCACGCCCAATTTTTTGTGCTGGTACGACAATCCGGCGTTGCCAAAGTTCAATACGGCAAATCCCGAAGTCCGCGAATTTATCATGCGGGTTGCCGAACACTGGTTGCGTTTGGGCATTGACGGTTGGCGCTTGGATGTGCCCGATGAAATTGATGATGATTCATTCTGGCAAGAATTCCGTTTGCGCTGCAAGAAAATTAACCCTGAGACGTACATTGTCGGGGAAATTTGGGGCGATGCGCGGCGTTGGTTGGCTGGCGATCAATTCGATGCGGTCATGAATTACCCGTTCACCCGCATTGCACTGGGTTTTTGTGGCGCTTCCAGTTTGCGCTCAGAGGTCATTGCCAACACTGGTTTGTACAGTGACATCGTGGCACTTGACGCCCCCAAAGCCGCAGCGTTGGCTGATGAATTGCTGGCGCGTCATCCCTTGCAGACCAGTTTGGCACAACTCAATTTACTCGGCAGTCACGACACCCCACGAATGCTCAGCACTTTGGGTTCGCTCAAAGCTGCCAAATTGACGGTGTTGCTGCAAATGACTTTCCCTGGAACTCCTTGCGTCTATTACGGTGACGAAATTGGTCTGGAGGGTACTCGAGAACCTTCGTGTCGCGGCACAATCCCTTGGGACAAGACTGAATTGTGGAACAACGATTTGCATTCTTGGTTTAAACGCCTTATCGCCTTACGTCACGCGCAACCCGCTTTGCAATCGGGCGCGTACAAACTCGTTCACGCCGAAGGTCAGACATTTGCCTTTGAACGTTCCCTCGAGCAAGACCGAATTTTGGTTGTTATGAACGCTGGAAGCAACGCGGTCAATTTTGATCTACCAGGCAGATGGTTTGATCTTTTGGACAACAAAACCGTCTCTGGAGCGGTTGTTGTGCCTGCAACTCAGGGCTTGGTGTTAAAACCTCAGGTTTAACAACTCGAGTTTTTGATTTAAACCGCACTGAAAATGTGCGGTTTTACCATTTTTAGAGCATGTAAAAATTACACTTTGCTTGATCGCCACAACACTTTTGGGTTGTGGTTCACTCGAGCTTTCACGGGCACACCGTTTTCTATTTTTTTGAGGTGAATTATGGACGAGGTTCAAGGCAAAGAAATCTTGTTCACGTTATTTATCACCCCATCAGGTTACCGCCTCGAATTTGCGCTTGACGACACCAGCAATCTCGAGACTTTAGACCTCGGGATCGCACTTTTTCTGGCTCGAGAAATCATCGAAACCACGTTAGATTAGGGTTAAACAGGATTGGGTTTAGACCTTTAAAACTCAAGCCACGAGGAGCAATAGAAGATTTTTCCAATTGCTCTTTTTTGAGCAACATGGTGGAATTTGAAAGTGCGGTTTTGCCTCTAACGTTGTCCAAGAACGATTACACTTTGATTCGTCACAACTTGGTTTTGCCAGTATTGTAGACATTTTAACCCTTTCATTTTTATTTTTATGCTCCCGCAAAACTTGCGATGGAAGTCCTTTTCCAAAGGACATCTCATGTCAGATAACGCAATAAAGGACTTGTTCGATAAGTCCAAAAGTGACGAACGAATACTCCCTAGCGTTAAATACGCCAATACCAACTCCATGAAAATGACCTTGGTAACTTACCGAAAACGGCAGATGCTGTTCTCTTCCGAAGAGGATGCTTTGACCGTTGTTTCTTTGATGATCGAGGGACGTTTCAGCATCCCGTAGATCATCCTCGAGCGATTTGGGATTTATTCCAAGTCGCTCTTTTGTTTTGTCTCGAGCTTGTGCTGAATGGTTTTGGTTGCTCGAGCATATTGGTTTAACTTGCGTTGCGCGTTAGGTTTTACCGTCTTGTTAAGGCTCGAGCCTAATAAAATTATTCTAGTTCCAACATTGGTTTTGCCAGTTTTGTCGCTCGCGTGCCACCGCGTAATTTGTGGTTTATCCATTTTTTATTTTTATGTCCGATAAAAAAGTGCCCGACAGCTTTGACAATATTGATTTCGGCAGCCTCACTGGCTCCGGAATTTCTCTCGAGGAAATTCAAGCAATTTGCTTTAGCGCTCGATCTGAGCGGATTCCTACAGTAGGTTGGGCGAAAGCAGAAGGCTGCTTTCGCATCGAACTAGGTGAAATGATAATTTTTGTTTGCGGCAGCCATGTTACTGCCCGAAAAATTATCAGCATGATTATTCTAGACATGATCTAGATTAATCGAAAAGAGCAGATTGGATTTATTCCACTCTGCTCTTCTTTTTAAATCCGACTTTAACCTCGAGCCACATTCAAAAACCATTGCTCGAGGCTTATTTTTGTTGCTCGAGCATGAATTAAAATAGAACGTCAGTGTTAAACTGACGTTCTAAACTCGAGGTTGGTTTTAATGTTTAACGAACGAAGCTGATGGTTCCGACTTTGATTGTTCCACGGCGTGGACCATTGTCTGGCAGGCTTGGGTCGTAAATTTGGATAAAGTGGACCCCAGCGTTGATGGTTTGGGTTATCGTTGGTGATTTGGAATCGCAAAAGTCGGCAACAGCGAACAGTGAAAGTGGAATGGTGTAGGTTTTCATTTCTGGTTTGACCTCAAAAACGGTGATCGGGTAACAACCGTTGTTCATCAGTCTCTCGTCGTTGCCTCCAATACGTGCCACCAAGAAGCTGGTTGGGCTGGAAGCGACTTGCAAGCGCAAGGCAGTAAATCCTTGAACGTTGACAGTTCTCGTGCCACCGCTTGCGGTAAAGGTCAGTCCAGCGCCGCCCCAAGCACTACCATTTTGTTTAGACATGGTGTATTCGATGGTTGCGATGCCGTTGCTGGTGGTAATGCTCTGCATTTGCGCATCGCCTGGGCGTTGGCTGTAAACGTTTTTGGTGATTGTACCGCCTTGCAAACTGAGCACGGCACTGTCGCCAAAGCGGGCGAATTCAAAGCTGGGCAGGTTGCTTGGCGCAGACATCGTTGAGGTTTCAGTGCTGCCGCTCGAGGTGGTGCTGGTAGAAGTGATGTTCAGGTCGTCAACAAGAAGGTAACCAACGGCTTCATCAAATCCTTTGACGCCTGGTTGGTTGACGACCATTGCCATTGATCGCAGCGGCATGACCAGATTGCCACTGCCAGAATTACCACGGCGCGAGGTTGGGGCGTCGTTCAGGTCAACCCGAATGTTCTGCCAACCATTTTTAAGGCTTTGCAATTGATAGGCAAAAATATTGCCCTTACTATCGGTAACCTCGAGTGACACCATGGCGTTGCCCTCGAGTGGTTTGAGGTCTTCGTTACGGTACGTGCCGTTGGAACGGAATTTAACCACTGAGTTATTCAGTTTGAGTCTGGCGTTAATGGTCGGCACGACATTCATTTTTGATTTTTGGTCGCTCGAGAAATCCACGACTGCATCGGCGTGGCGGTCACAACCATTTTTGCGATTGATTTTTGGGTAGGTTCCGCTGCACAACAACAAACCGTAATTAAGCGACAAGGCTTTGCCCAGAGCGCCATCGAAGCTTTGACCGGTGATTGACAAGCCAACTTCTCCTGGTCCGTCAAAGTATTTGCCTTTGCGTTGCACGTCACCTATTTCGGTGCGCCATTGGTTTTGAAGGGTGCTGGTTTCGAGTTGATCAAAGGATTCTGCAAGCACTGTAACTGGGACTGAGCTTGGCACTGAAACTGTCGCCGAGGCGGGCGTTGAGGTCACGCTTGCCGGCAGCACAACATCTTCGCTGCTGATGCTCGAGGTTGCTGCCGTGTTGGGGGCGCACGATGCGAACAGGGTGGTTAAGCTAAGTGCGGACGCGCATAAAAATAATTTCATAATTTCTCTCCTCGAAGATTTCGCAAGTCTTTTCGTTTGCTTGGAATCTTGATTCAAGATATCTGAGCTTGCAAGATGCTTAGGGGAAAACCACACAAAATGCAGCTTGGTCTTTGGAATCGGCTATAAGGTGTTATTAAACCTCGAGTCAAACCAGTATTTTGTCTGTGCTCGAGCGGAGCAAGGTTGTGGCTCAAAATTCAGGTTTTTGAGTTTTAGCTAAACCGTTAACCACAACTTTCAGCAGCGGTCTGAACCATTTTTCGGCTGCCTGTTCTGGTGACACGCTGCCGTACAAAAACGAGGTCAGCATGGTTTGATAAATGTTAAAGATTACTCGAGCAACGTTAGTGGAAGACACGCTAGAATCAAAGATGTCGCGTTGTTGTGCCAGCAAAATAAGTTTTTTAAACCCCAGAATGTAATCACGAATAATTTCAAAAGTTTGCCATTTTTTTTCTTCGTGCCCCAAAGCATAAAAAACCGAAAAATACTGACGCGCCAATTGGCGATCTTGAGCGTAAAAACCGAGGAACCCCTTGATGATTTTGACCACCGCATCCTCGAAATCCAAGCCCTCAACGGTTTGAAAACTGTGCTTCACCAAACTCTCGAAGGCGGTGTTGTACAACGTCAGCAGCAAATCGTTTTTGTCTTTAAAATGCTGGTCTAAACTTGCAGGATTTTCGCCTGCGGCAATCGCAATGTCCTCGAGCGACACTTCCTGAAAGCCTTTGGAACGCCATAAGTTCCAGGCTTTTGAGCGAACCGCCATCATGTTGAGTTCTGAGGCATCCGCGATTGCTTTGGATGGTATTGCGTTCTTAGACGGCATGTAATTTATTCTATCCCAAACACTCTACATTTGGGTTCTGATGCCGCTTTTGGTCTGAGTTGACAGGTTGAACCCTCCACATGACTAATCCATGCGGAGGGTCTTGACTTTTTATGATTAAAATTTCGAGTTGTTGCAAAAACCAACAATGACTTAATTGCAATGACTTAGTTGCTCGGTGTTTCAATCACCATAAAATCATCGATATACGTTTCAGCCAATACGACATTCTCGGGATTGTCTCGAGATCCGTAATTTGCGTTAAATGTTGCGGTATTGTGCGTGGCATCGGTGGTAAATCGTGTCGCCAACAATTGATAGCTCTGACTTTTAGCGCATTGGTAAGACGAGACATCGATAACAGGTGTGTTTGTAAAATCGTAAGCAGCCAAACAAATCTTATCAGCATTAACGTCTGACAATCCAGATTTTACCCAGACCATGAGTGTGTAAGTCGTGTACGGTTTTAAGCCAGAAAGTTTTCCTTCTGCAAATTGGAGCGTTGTGGGCAAAAATTTAAGGGCGTACAGACCAGTTCTGGTATTGGTTTGAACAATTTCGGCATCTTTGACAAGCCATTTGCTCAATTCTCCGGTTTCAAAACCTTCATTTAAGACAAGGTTGCCTTGGCTGATGTTCGCAGGCATATTCCAACCTGGTAAATTCAGAATCATCCGTTGAACATCGAGTACGCCGTTTGCGTGAAACCACTCGGGGGCGGGAGTTAGGGGTTTAAAGTACCTTTCCCAAATACGGCTAGTCTCGAGGCTTCTTTGAAAGACCAGTCCGAGTTTTGATCGATTGGCAACATTGGATAATTCTGAAGCTGCCAATGCCATTGCCCCCACGACCATTGGGACGGCAAAGGAAGTTCCTGTCGTGTAAGCCATTTGATTGTTGGGGTAAAAACTGTAAACCTGCTCACCTGGCGCAAAGGCATAAATACCTTTTCCTCGTGCCGTGAAGCTCGAGAGTTGATCGAATTTATCGACGCTGCCAATGCCAAAGGTCGAACCCGCAGTGCTGGTCATGACATCATCAACATATGACAGTTTGGCTGGGTAATCGGCATTGTCTAGTTTTCCATTGTTACCCGCCGATGCAATCACGTACACACCCTGGGATTTGGCGTAAGTCAATTCGCTCGAGAGTGCCAGATCAGAAACGTTTGATCCTAGTGATAGGTTGATGATTAAAGCACCACGGTCAATGGCGTAATCAATGGCTTTGATGACGTTGCTTAAATCGCCACCACCGTTTGGGGTTAAGGCACGCAATGGCAGGATCCTGGCTTTGGGTGCAATTTGTAAAATGATTCCTGCCACAGCCGTCCCATGACCGTAAGCTTTACCTGGTTTTGCGCCTTTGCCCGGTTCATCTTGCGGAATATTGTCGTTGTCTACAAAATCTTTCCATTCACTTTCCGGACTTAAACGCCCTTGAAACCCTGGGTGTTTCAAGTCAATTCCAGTGTCAATCACCGCAACTTTAATCCCTTCGCCAAATTTTCGGCTCAGGGCATGGGCTTGGGGCAAGCCGATTGAATTGAATACGGCAGTGTTCTCTGCTGGCAATCCAGGAACAGTTTTGCCACTGACCCAAGAATTCCAACCGCTGACCCAGGAGTTCCAACCGCTGCTCCAAGTTGCCGAACCGCTGCTCCAAGTTGCTGTGCCACTGGCATCAACGGTGCTTTCTGGGGCGGTCAGGGCGTTAATGTTGGCTTCTACCGCTCTGACGCCTGCCGCTTGGGTGCCGTTGTTGGTGCTCAGAACAGCAAAGCCCGATTCTGGACGGAAAACCTCTGCTTTGGCTTGATAGAGACTCTCGAGGTTGGCAACGGTGTCACTTGGGTTGGTGCTGACCGTAATGACATAAGCGCCTGAAATTGCAGGTGGTGGAGCTTGTTCACCGCAGGCAGATAGCGCACCAGCCGTCACGAACAGACCTAAACATGTCATAGCAATACGTTTCATAAGGAATCCAAATCTAAGCAAGTTTGCTTGAAGTATTTTTTGTAACGAAATTCGAGCGTCCCGACTTTGAATCAAATTTGGGAATTGATTTGACTATCATTGAACCATATCAAAAAAATAGAGATTGCATGGCGTTATTTGACCTTTTCTAATGTTGATTGGCAAAATCTTAAGGATAAAGACACATTAAATTTGTAGCCCCGAGAACACTTTTGTTTTTGGTAAGACCACCACCAAAAACATTTAAGATCGTACCAATCAAAGTGACGTTGGGGGATTAATCTGAAAGTACCAATTCATTTGGAAGTGATAAGTACAACTGAAACATTTTATTGCTTCTAAATTGCACTCATCTGAGGAAGGATTACTTTAACAGGGTGTTGAGTAGAACCTATCGATTCAGACTCGAGCAACAACGACGGGCTGATGCCGATTGGACCACGGTTGTTGAGCATGATCCGAAACGAAATTTGCTTGCCTTTATAAAAATCGTTGCTACGAATACCGAGCACCACCAAACGCTGGCTTAAACCATTGTGGCACTCGAGTTTCACCAACCCCCAACCCGCCTTTTTGTTGACACTTTCAAGCCGTCCGGTGGCTGTGGCGTTGACCACAAAAACATCTTCGGCTCGAGCTGCCTGCGCCCCTTTGGCGGGAGGGAAACGCTTGAAAATCACTTCGACACCGCGACTGAGGTCGGTCAGAATTGCCAGATTTGACGGTTGGAAGTAAACCACTTCACCATTTTGGGCGGTAATAAAACCAAATTTTTCACCAATTCGTAAAATCGTGCCACGCCACCACGTGCTGACTTGGCTTTGATTGCTGACTTGTGTGGTTTCATTCGAGGTTTTGATGGCTGGCGTTTCAACCACTGTTTTGGCAACTCGAGAAACCGCCCGTTGACGCAAGCCAAAAGCCTGTTCAGCCCATATTAACTCGACGTAATCAGATGCTTTTTGATTGGCTCGAGGGTTGGCATCAAAGTGATGGTACCAGTTTTCAAACGCAAAATTTGCAGCGATTTGGGCATCGCAAAAGACCGCGCCTTTAGCGCCCAACAAACTGAGTTCTCGAGCGCGACGAAGTGGTTCGCCCAAGTAATCGACGCTTTGCTGGGCGGTCTGAAACCAGATCATTTCGCCGTAACTGATTCCCAGACTGCAACCCAGTTCGTGTTTGGCAGCCTCGAGTTGGTGCGTTTTGGCTGCGCTTTGCGCCATTTTGGGATCACTAAAAATCATGTAAATGCTCGAGCCAGTCTGTTTGAGAATTGAACCGTCATACCCAGTGGTGATCGCCAGCGCAAGATCGTAAAGGTCGGCGAATGCTTTCAAAGCATTGTGAGGCTCGTTAAAATTGAGCGTACTGACCAAAACGCATTTGGTGGTGAGGGCGTTTGGATTCTCGAGCAAGTCAATAAATTTCATAATGATTCTCCTTTTTGATTGCCTTCAGTGGGCGTTATGGCAAGAGGGTTTGAGTTGACTGGTACACTTAAGGTTGGAATACCAAGTTGAGGTGGTTTTTGATCGCTAAGAAGTTTCGCTGGTTGTGATTCGACTGGTTTTTGCACAACAGGTTGAACACTCGAGGTTTGGGATTTTGTTTGCTTCACCAATTTGTAAAGCCGTTTGACACGACTAAAACCCAACCTGGTCACCACAAGACCCTCGCCGTACTCGAGCCAACCTTGTTCGATCCATTTGCTGGTGTTTTCGGGCAGGTTTTCAAACGATTTTGGCGCAAATTCGAGCCGTTCTGGAACGCCACCCTCGGCAAATTCGGCGGTGTAGTGAACTGAACTGTTCAGGGTTTCCTCGAGCCAATTGCGGAAACTTTCTGCCACCGGATTCTTGTTTGCTGCATCACTGGCTACGGTTGTTTGAGGCTCGAGTATGGCGGCAAGAACAGGTTCGGGTTTTGGCGTTGTGGCAATCGAGGTTTCGGGCAGGGAGGCAACACTTGGTTTGCTACTGATCACCACCGTGTTAGGCGTAACGCCTTCGATTGGGTCTTCAACGGCATTAACACCTTTTTTGCGCAGCACTGGTGTCGGATAGGTCGCCTTGATTTTTTCAAACATTGGACGGTACGGGCTTTCCTTTTGGTCAAGCCTTGGCATAAAAACTTTTGCCGTGGGCGAACCAATCGTTTCGATGACTGCCCAACCATCTGGGAAGGTGCGCATGGCTTCGGCAGAAAGCAAGAAACGTGTTGCCAATTTGGTACTTTTTGCACGACGTTTATCACCAATTGGGTTGTCAACAATACCGCCAGCGCTCATAAAGCTGGTGCTGACCTCGGTCACGGTCATTTCACCAAAGAGTTCCGCAAAATACGTGGCATCCTCGAGCCTTAAACTGCGTGGGAACACGACCATCTGCGCGAAATTATTGTTGATCATGCCTGCAAATTCTTCTTTACCGTACACCGCCTGCCCCTGCGCCAGGTTTTGCATGGCAATATGAAACGCCACCCGCCTCGAGCGCATGGTTGCCAGGTTCTCGGCAATGTTGGGCAGCGGTCCGAACGACGGGAATTCGTCAAGGTACAAGTTCAGATGCGTTTTTAAACGACCATTGTTTTTACTGCAAGCCGACAAAATGGCACGGTCAATCATGCGCTTGATCAGCCGCAGCAAAACTTGACCCTGCCCACCCTGAATTTCTTCTTGCGGAATACCAATGTACAAAAAGCTTGGCGCGTCACAAATTTTTTCCAAGTCAAGCGTGTCGCCAGGTCCCATGCTGGTCGCACGGTTTAAATTTGGGTTGGTAAACGCCAGCAAATCGCCCATTAAACCCGTGCAAATGCCCGTCATCTGGTCGGCACGAAGCTCGAGCAGCGTTGCCAGAAAATTACGCACGATTGGTTTTTCTTTTAAATATTTTTGTAGTGCTGCCGAGCCACCGCCCAATAATTCAAAAACGCGCTTTAAGGACGGATTGGGTTCTTGACTGACCGCCAAGAACAAACCTGCCAGCAACTGACGTTCGTTGTTCTTGTAAAATTCTGCTCCACCCTCGGCTTCGCCGAACGGTCTGAACGCCTCGGCAACACCGATTGCATCCTGAATGGTTTGCACGCCTGCCAGCAACGGAATCCGTACCGAATCAGGGTCAAACGGCGTGAACGGATAGACGTTACGACCCCACGCTTTAAAGTAATTGATCGTCTCGAGGAAACCACTGCGCGGATCGGGGTATTTCAGGTCAAACACCACCGCACTTGCACCGTCCCTGGCGTCCATTAATAAATTCGGGTTGACATACCGCGTGGTTTTACCAGCGCCAGTACCACCAATAATTAAGGTGTGGGCGCAACGCGCATTTTCGGGAAGGCGAATCACATCTTTGGTTTTACCCTCGAGCAAACCCAAATAGCCGTAACGGGCGTTGTCCTCGGGGCGTTCGCCAATGTAGGCAGCCATATCTTTAGGTGTTGCCCAACGTGCCTCGCCAGGGTCTTTTTCAGAACGAGGACGGTTGAGGATTCGGAACAAGATTAAGCCGATAAAGCCCAACAACGGCGAGTAAATGACATAATTTGGCACACGTTGCGTAAAACTGGGCGAAAAAACTTTAGCGCAATCGGGCGCGGTGAAAAAACAACGAAAACCGAAGGTGAACAAATCTGCGTTTGGCGAAACACCTGCCGTTTTAGCCCAGCCTTTGTTAAACATGACTCGAGTGACGGTATCTGCCGAACGGTACGCCGTAAAACCAAGCCAAACGACGGCTGCGAGACTTGCCCGGATTGAAGCGAGGCGTAAAACCTTAAGTGAAGGGGATACAGTGTTCATGATTGCCTTTCAAAAAAATAGAAATAAATAATGACGACTGAAACTCGAGTAAATCGGATTAACCTTTAAATTGTTTGTATAGCTTGTATGCCGCAACAGCAGCTTCTGTTTTGCTGCCACCACCACTTGAACTTGAGCCACCACCGCTACCTGGGCTGCCAAAACTGCCACTACCGCTCCTAGAACCACCACCGCCACTACTCGACAGATTACTCGCACCAAAACCAGCGCCATTGCCACCACTGGAAGTGCGTACTGCACCGCCACCGCCCTCTGAAGGACTCGAGCCTCCGCCACCACTTGGGATAGCCGATCCGCCACCACCAGGAGAAGACCCGCTATCACCGCCACCCGCTTGTCGAGCAACACTGATCGCTTGGCTGGCAGCACCACCAGTGAAGGCGTTGGCTGTTGTCACTGCCGCACCTACAGCCAGACTTCCAGCCGTTCCTGCCACGCTTCCAATCGCTCCACCAACACTGCCCATGGCTTGTTGCCCAGCAGCACCACCCTCTTTACCGCCGCTAAACGTACCGCCAATAAAACCCATGATCTGGTTTTGGGCGGCGTACACAATAACCACGGAAAAAATGATTCCAATGATGAGCATGATGATTGATGCCGCCAAACCAAGCGTAGATGCCGATATTGCATCACCAACTGCTTGAATTTGACTGGTAATTCCACCATAAGTATTTTGAATCGCTCCAACAACATTTCCTTTAGAAAGATCATCAGCGGCTTGACCAATTTTATCCAAGCCACTTTGAGCTGTGTTGGCTGCTTTTGACAAAGCACTGGTAAAATTTTTAGCTGGTTGAACAAAACCAAAATCAAGTGCTGCCGCAAACACAACTGGTATGAGTAAAACCATAATCAATGACCCTGAAACAGATCGAAACCATAAACTAAACCATTGATTGGAGGCTCCACCAGCAAAAATGACCATCGCTCCAGATAACGGAATCAAAACTGATGCGATAAGAAGCGTAAATCCGCTGACCAGAACAACTGTATAGTACGTACCAACAATCGCAGACAAGGCGCCTAAAATAAATTGAATAATACTTCCAACAGTTGCAATGCTTTTTGTTACACTTTCTTTCGCATCTTTAATCGCTTCTCCTGGATTTTTACCCGTACCAACATTAATAACCTCGAGCGCCACAGGAGCACTGGCAGCGAATAAACCTATGGTTGCGGTTGCGCCTGCCAAAAGTGTAATTTCACTGGCTGCCTCATCTATCGCTGTTTTTGCGATATTTTCTTTACCCCACTCGTAAGTGTATGTCCAAGTAGTTCGTAACCAGTCACCCGCTTGATTACCACCAAACACCAAAGCCGAGGCAAGAAGAAGACGAATCATAAAATCTTTAAGTTCCATACCAGAACCACTCGAAGCGATTTTCATACCGCTCCAGACAATGCCCATAATCAAAAGAACAACCCCAAGTTTAAACATTGCGCCAGGCAGGTCAATGGCACTGCCCGGACCAATTTTTGTCCAGACGCTGTTGATCCATTTGGTAGGATCAACCATGACCGCGCCTGCCAAATTCACTACCGTAGAAGCTTGTGCTGCTGCCGTATTTGCAAGTGTAGCAACCAAAAATGCAGAACCAATTAGATATTTTTTGCAATCCATTAAAGCTTCTATTTTTGTATCGTCATGCTCAACCTCGAGCAAATTCTTAAGTTTTTTAAAAGAATAAACAATAGAGTTCATAAAATGTCCTTTCAAATTCTTTAAAGAACAAACGAGGTTGTGCCAAAAGTAGGCTAGGGCACAACCTCATCAAATGATCGTTTGCTAAATCCAGATTGGATTTACAATCTTAAGGTGCTGTGATTTTTGATACTGATGATGTGAGCACAGGAGTTGTTATCGGTGCGTTTGGATTATTGACCGTACTTGTGGTCGGTAAATCTTGAACAGCTTTTGTTAGTTGGGCTTGTAGCAACGTGAATGAGAGATTGGCAGTGGTTTGAATTTCATCAAGTTTGGTGCTTGCATCAGACTGTTCTTGATTAATTTTATTCAACTGCGTAGATATCATGGTTCCCATCTGTTGTACTGTCATTGCCTGCAAAGAAGCCTGTTTTTGAAGTGTTGACGTTAAATTTGCAGATTGATCTGCCTGCAATGTCAGCGCGTCCGCCAAAAGCTTATTGGTCACTTGAATAGCGGCTCGAGTTGAAACTGCGTTGTTGGATTCTTTAATTCTGGTGGCGGCAATTTTGGCAGCGTTGGTCATGTTTTTTGCCGAATTATCCCCATTTTTTTCTATTTCAGTCGTCGCCACCTGTCCCGCAACCGCAACAGTGGTTGTGTTTGCCGTAATTTGCTTACCAGTGTCTACGTTTGAACCGTTTATTACCGCTTTTGCCATGGAAAAAACATCGCCATACGCTGTTGCGGCATCCTTAACTTTCTGTACGGTAGCCTGGTTGGCAGGAAGTCCACCAGACAAAGCAGAAGTCGCCGTAGAAGCCCCAGAAATAATGGTCTGATACTTCGCAATGTCTTTTTGTATCTGCTCAACTTTCTTTTCAATATCGGTTTTGTCTGTCGCCGTTTTTCCTTTCGACAGGTTTTCTAGTAATGTACTTGCATCACCAGCGGCTGCAACCGCATCTTTCGTGCTGCCAGCGTTTGTGATCTTGCCAAAAGCATCGGTCACTTTTTTCAACCCACCAGGTTGCGTGGCAATTGTGGCTGCAATGGTGGCATACTGCCAACCCGTTAAACCATCTACAAGTTTTTGTGTTTTTTCATAAGTCTCTTTTGCATTGTTTGCAACGGTTGTCCATTGTTGCAACTGACAAAAGAAATTGCCTGCCTCTGGCGTGCCCGCCGCGCTTGGATCAGCCGCATTTGGAGTAGTCGGACACAACGCACTGGCGAGTCCATCTCCAATTCCAATGGCGCTTGCCAATCCAGTTAAGTCAATCGCGCTCGCATGGCTCGAGGTCAAACCGATGCTTGCCCCAATCACCATTATTTTTAACCACTTTTTTTTCATAACATCTCCCTCTAAAAAAATCATTCCCGCTGTCGAGTATTACGCCTGTAATGCCTTCGGACTGCTTTAGAATGCGCTACATTTTTGGCGTGTCATGGTGAAACCGCACCAAAGCCTTGATTGGACTTAAGCGGCTGCGGCAAAGAACCCTTTCTTGACCTCTTCCCGACCGTAAGCCAACTCGAGCAACGCTGGCAGCAAATGCCCGTCGTGACGTGCCAGTGCCGCGTCGCGCCGCACCATGTCACGTGCCGAGGTGGTAAACGCCCAGAAATCCAGTGGGCTTGGGCGCACCCAAATCACATCTCCCTCTACACCTCCCTCGCGTCTGACCCAAGCCAGCACTTCGGAATACAAGCCGTCAACGCGTCGTAAATTTCTAAAAGTCTCCATTGCCGAATCTGGCAAGCGCAGCAGTTCGCGCACGGCATCGTCTTCGCCTGGCACGCGCAGCAAGTAATGGTAAGTGGTGTTTTGCAAAATACCTTGGGCTTGTGGTTTACGGAAATCCTCGAGCGACTGAGAAATGCTCCAAACCGCTGCCAGGTAACGCCGCGCACGTCGGTAGAGTTCGACCATGAAATTGGCAGCCGCAGGAATCTCTAAGAGCGCCCAGCATTCGTCAAAGATCACAATTTTACGCCTTGACTTGTCGGCTTTGACGCGTCGCCATGCCAGATCGGCAATTAACATTGTTCCAACGGCAGCCAGCGGCGAATCGAGCCTGAATTTAGAGGTGTCATAACAGACCACTCTTGATGACCCAATCGGGACATTGGTTGGGCGATCAACGAAACTGCCGAGCGGACTTTTACCCGTCCAGTTTTGCAACGTTCGAGCCAAGGTATCCGCAATGGCTTTGTCTTGCACAGAAATGGTTTTTTCACCAATACGCTCGAGGTTGGTCAAGGTCTTGACAAAATCGCGCAGCAACACGCCTTCAAATTTTTTGACGTACTGACCATTTTCAAAAACCTCATCGGTTTTTCTCGAATACACCGTGCGAATGGCTGCCGTGATAATGGCGTCCTCTTCGGCTTCCGACCTCGAGTCCACCGTACCGATCATGGCGCGAATGATTGCGCCCAAGAACGCCACTTTTTCTTCATCAGGCTCGAGTTCGCCGTCTTCAAGATCAAATGGGTTGACGCTCATGTCGCCGCCAGGTTCGACATCAATCATGACGCCGCCCAGCAGTTCAACAGTTTTTTCGTAACCGCGACCACGATCCACAATAATCACGTCCACATCGTCTTGGCGCGTTAATTCCGTGAC
The DNA here is from genome assembly GCA_031391225.1 of Deinococcales bacterium. Taxonomy (GTDB): domain Bacteria; phylum Deinococcota; class Deinococci; order Deinococcales; family JAAFIG01; genus JANXTZ01. The sequence continues at coordinate 3,205 of JANMUC010000162.1, read as the reverse complement.
CAGGTACTGCGTGAAAAACGTTTTACCTTGACCCGAACCACCGACAATCAGTGCGTTCCAGTTGGTCATGTTTGGGTCAAACGGATCAATGTTGGTCAGGGTTTTCCAACGGTTGTGAAACATCGCAATTGGTTTGTCATGCCCCAACCACGGCGAACCCACCGGAAAGAAATGTGCGGCGTTCGTCTCGAGCATGCTGACGCGCTGGTCAATGGTATTGCCAGAAAACGGCGCTGCCAAACTAAACGGTTCCCACAAACCACTCTGCATGACCGTAAACGGACTGCCAGGCACGGCGGCAGCCGCGCTGTACGCCCTTGTCATGCGATCCTCGAGATCACGGGTGTCAGTGCCGACGGCAACCAAGGTCACACCGACTTGATAAATGTGGTCGCCATTGGCGGACATGTGCTCGATAGCCGCTTCGGTTTCGGCAAGCCCTGTTCTAACGTTTGGGTCAACGTAATATTTGGTGTCTACCGATGCCGAATAGTATTTTCGCGCCAGACCTTTCAGGCGCGTGATGCCTTCCTCGTACAGTTCGTGCATTAAATCAATCACCAAATAAAATCGCCACTGCCGTCCAGCAAAGAATTAATCATGCCAAACTGGGTTTCGTCAGGACTCATGGTTAAACCCATCATCCGAATGCGTTTCCAACCCAAACCCATCTCGTGCAATTTGGCGTTGTCCACCTCGGATTTGGCAATTTGCGCCCGCAATGACGGCGGCGCTAAACCCTTTAACTTCTGACCTGCCTCCTCGGGTGAATACTGCCAGGTAGGTTTGTACTCGGGCAACCTGGCTTGCTTCAAACCAGGGTTAAAAAAGCGAAAGCACAAGGCGAATACGTCTTGTGAATCCATCGCTTTGGGGTTAAAACCAGCCGATGCCAAAAAGTTGGTCAAACGGGTGCGGGCATCGTGCGCCATGTTCATGATCGCATCGAATTCGGGTTGGGTAAAACCAACATGTGTACGGGTACGCATGGCGGGAATCACTTTGCCAAGCATGTACGAACCCAAATTAGGATTTGCCGCAAGACGTTTCTCGCCCAGCGTTACCGTCAAAAAAGCCCGCCACTCGAGCACCTCGTTTGGTTGCATGGTTAAATTTTCGTAATACTCGGCACGTTTTTCGCCGAGCAGTGCTGCCAAATCATGTTCTGTCGTGATTTCTCGGCGGTACGGTTCAATCGCCTTAACGCCAGGCGGCGCAACCTCGATCACCGCACGAAGACGCTGCCCTTGCGGTACGGCATTGCGAATCACATTTTTGAGTTGTCTGAAAAGAAGTTCTAAAGAGCCGTCAGTCATGAACATCGCAGGTGGAAACTTCACTTCGACACCAATTTCGATTCGACCATCGGTCATAAACATAACGCCGTCATGGAGTTCCCAATAAGGCAAAGTCTCGACCAAGCTACGTGTGCGGGTCGCTGTTAGGGTGGACACAAGTCACTACTCCTTTTGAACCAAAGTTTGTTGCAGCGCAACTTTTGGTTGTTGCAACGCCGATTTTGTGGTGCGGCGTTGTTCGATCTGGGAAGACCCAGTAATAATTAACGGCATACAGCGCGTTTCACGCTCGAGGATGTAACGATCACCAGAAGTGATCCAAGTCATAAGATGGTTAAAAGCCCTGCCTGGAAAGTGACGCTTAATTGTAGTAACAACTTTAAGAATGCCAAACCCAGTTGCTCCAGCAGCCGGATAAGTTAAAAAAAACGGCAAAACGCTACTGTACAGGTTCAGTGACATCAAAGTAGCACCACCAATTACCGCAAGCGCCCACACCTCAATACCCATAACTGTAATAGGAAGGCTGAGTCTATAAACACGCATTCTAAGCACAATCAGCTCCTTTAACTAAATATCAGCTACTTATGTTGAAAACAGGAATCACAATTTTTACTTGAAATACTTATTATTAAGCACAGGCTTTCCATGTTTAAAATATTAAATAAAATATAGAAAGCCTGTCTAGCTAATTAAAAGTATAAATTCACACGTTAAGATAAATTCAATTTAGCAAGTCGCGCCAATTGTGCCGCCACCAGTAACAACACCAAGAAGTGCGCGTGCTCCAAAAACCACGACACCGCCAATCAAAGCAGAAATTAAGAGAGAAGTTGAATTTTTACCACCAAACGCCATTGAAAGACCAGCGATCACAACGCATCCTACAATGACTGCAATACCAATCGGACCCTGAAGAACTTTAGAAACGTCACAAACTGCTTTTGAAACATTATTGATTGGATTTCCCTTGATTTCCGTTGGAGTTCCAGTGGTAACACCAGTAGTTTGTGCCGCTGCTTCGCCTGCGATAGAAGCCAACGCAACAGCCATACCCATCACGAATGCCTTACGATGCGTCAATTTTCCTGATTGCGCCCAGTTACGACCATTCTCCAGTGCAGTTGTTGCTTTCACGGACAAACCAATAATCATATTCTTCATAAGTACGCTCCCTCTAAAAAAAGCACCGTGTTTCTTTCTGAAACAGACGGTGGTAAAACCGAATTACCGTAAGCCACACAAACCAGGATTTAAGAACAAATCAGCCACAATCCAACACGCCGCCCAGAACACGCCCAGCACAAAAAACCTGTAATTAAAATCAATTAAAATTCCTGACTCGAGCTTGGGTTTGACCATGGCGGCACTTGCTGTGATTGAATTCATCATTTCGTCCTCCTTTCAAAGCTTGAATGTGCCATCAGTAAACAATCAAAAAAAAACCTCGCATGGAAAAACCGCACCAAGCTTTGAGGGAATCAGTGAAATGCAGTTCAGAACAGGATTCTCGAGATACGACAATAATTTTGAAATTGCGTATTGAAGGAATAAAATGTAAAGATCGAGGGAGAATAAAAGCAGCAATTGCTCTTGTTCCCTCTCATCTCTAACGTTCTTGACCAGACTCTGTTGGCGAATTCGGTTTTTGTGAACTGCAATCGACTAACATTCCAATTTTGTGGGAAAGGCGCAGCAAGCAGCGCCCCTACAGCGCCCTTGTACTTACGGATTTTACGTTTTGGATTGGGTTTAATACTTTATTGCCCAAAAAAAACGCATATTTTGAATTCGCCAACAAAGTCTGACCATAAAACGCAGCTTCTTGATCCCAAGAAGCACCTTCTTGACCATAAAATGCACCTAGCGGGCATGGTCGCTGACGGGCGGGATCGCTTCTTGCTCGT
>JANMUC010000141.1:0-8215 GCA_031391225.1 Deinococcales bacterium | reverse complement strand
TCAAATCCTTGCCGCGTTAATTGCTGCGCCTGAGCTACGACACCACCTGGATAAATCGCCATCAGTTCGCCGTTTTTCTTCACCACCCGCCAGAACGCCAGATTGCCGCTCGAGTCTTTGGCGATAGCTTGCAGGGCTTTTCTGGTCGCAATAGGACAGGTCACTTGAACGTTAAATTGTGCCGCCAAAGTGCGCTGGATCAATTCGGTGGTGGCAAGTTGATGCTGCGGGATTTGCTCGAGCAATGCCTGAACAGTTTTGCGGCTTGGCAGCAGCATTTTTCCCGAGCAACCAAAGAATTTTTCTCGAGCTTTGGAAATATCCACGATCACATCTTCTTGTAATTCCATAGTCTCTCCACGAAATAAAACTCGAGCATAAGGTTTTGGTAAATCATACGCACTTTGGAATTGAAACTCGAATCAACATCGCAATCGTATTTCGGAACATCAAAACCATTTCAAACACCAAAACCCAAGAAATTCGTTATTTGTCAGAAACGTACCAAAAATGGTACACTCAATTGGTGGCAGACCCTCCCGAACTTCAAATTTCTCAACCCATTCTTGAGGTTCGATTCTTCCAAACCTCAGCCAGCAAAGAACCCGTCCGCGATTGGCTCAGAGCACTGCTCAAAGAAGACCGTCAAAGCATTGGTGAAGACATCAAAACCGCACAATTTGGCTGGCCACTTGGAATGCCCCTGGTACGCAAACTCGAGAAAAACCTTTGGGAAGTTCGGACACCGATCACAGATGGCATCGCTCGAGTCATTTTTACCATCATTGGCAATCAAATGGTTTTGCTACACAGTTTTATCAAGAAATCCCAGAAAACCCCAAAGAACGAACTCGAAACGGCACGCAAACGCCTGAAACTTGTGGAGGAAGCATGAACAAGCACCTTGGTAGTAATTTCGATGACTTCCTTGCCGAAGAAGGTCTGCTCGCTGAAACCGAAGCAGTAGCCATCAAACGCGTGATCGCATTCCAGCTCGAGCAAGAAATGACACGTTCAGGACTAACAAAAACAGAATTGGCAAACCGAATGGACACCAGCCGTTCGGCAGTGGATCGTCTGCTTGACCCCAAAAATCATGCCGTCACACTCCGCACCCTCGAGCGTGCGGCGGGAGTGCTGGGGAAGCGTTTGAAACTCGAGTTAATTTAAATCACTCGAGAATAGCGGCGTTAGAACATTCAAAACCCGAAACGGCATTCAGCAGTTTGGTGCAGTATGCGGAGGCACTTGGGTATAAAGTCAGTTTGAAACTCGAGGATCAAAAGGGTGGGAAGACGTTTGAAGTGAAATTGTGAAGCTCGAGTTGCAATTTTGAGTCACAGCGCTACAATACGATTATGTCAACTCCAAGCCAACCCACAAACGACAAAAAACAAAGTGTTGCCGAATTTCTTTTGGAATTTGCTGCAAGCGTTGTCAAAGATGTGCCCGCAGAAGAACTCGAGAAATTACCAACGGACGGAGCATTAAATCACGATCATTACCTGTACGGGTCGCCAAAAAGATGATTCGATCCATTTTCATGGATGCGGTTTATTTGATTGCCCTGACTAACCCACGCGACCAGTATCACGAAAAAGCGATTGCTGCCACTCGAGCAACCCAAGGCGCAGAATTAACAGTGACGGATGCCGTGCTGACCGAAGTTCTCAATTATTATGCTGAACGTGGCGAGCATTTACGACAAAAAGCCTTATTCCTTGTCAAGAACCTGATGAACCGTGAGGATGTGAACCTCATCTATCACGGGAAATACTTGTTTCATCTTGGACTCGAGCGTTTCGAGGAACGCCAAGACAAGGGGTATAGCTTGACCGATTGCATCAGCATGATTGTCATGGAAAGCAACGGGATTCTCGAGGTGCTGACGAGCGACAAGCATTTTGTTCAAGCGGGATTTCAGACATTGATTTGACCAAATCATTCCTTATAAACTGAGGTTATTTCATGCAATATACCCGACATGGCAATCGTGAAATTTATAAAGTAATGTCACCAGGAAACTTTCAAAGCTCGAGCAATACTGAAGAACCAGGAATTATAGCGAGAGATTTCGCTCGTGATTGTGGATGAAACATCCGTTTCCATAGAATTCCAAGAATTAAAAAATGATGTGCTTGAACTCAGTGGTAATGTGGCAAGCCACAATCTCGAGGATGCCTTACAGCAACTTACATACACCCGCAATGTTTGGACGGACAAGTTCAATGAAATTGCCATCGAATTATCAAACGAAGTTCGACGCGAGAAAAAATTTATTGAATCTGTCAAAAAAATGATTGACGACAGAATGCCAATGGCAGACGTACTTAACGCCATTAAAAAAGAACACGACGGCAAACTGCCAATAATTCCCATGTGTGCCACGTTGACTCGAATCCTCAAAATGCCATTACTTCAAGTGAGAGAGATCGGGACTTGGGAATATAATTCAATAAGTGACCACGAATTGAATGGTATTTTTGAGCCTTGGATAAGCAAGTATTTCTCTGACTCAACAAAACAAAAATACGAACTTCTCGATACAGGAAACCTTTAGCTTCTCAAGAATCCCAAATCAAAAAGCTCGAGCCTCAACTTCCAAGGCTCGAGCTTCAAAATTCGTTGTTGTTTACTCTACGAATTCAATAATTGCGGTTGAGGCAGCATTACTGCGACGGATGTTTTAGCTTAAAACCTCATCTTTCCATTCTGAAATGCTTTTACTGCCCAAGTCAAAAACCACACCCACACCAACAATGCTTTTACCAATCAATCCCTTGGCATATTCCTTGTCTTTTATTTGCATCAGCGCCTCTTCGCTCGAGCCACCAATTTTAAACTCGAGAATCATAAAATGGTCGGTGGTTTCGATCAGCATGTCAATTCGACCTGTGCTTGTTTGCGTTTGCACTTGGCTTTGCACCCGCAAACCCGTGCTGACAAACATCAGGTGCAATAAACCATGCACGTAAGTTTCTTTTTTTGGAAAAATCTCGTAAGGAATGCTGGCTAAAATTTGATTAATTCGGTTAAAAAGTGCCGTAAAATCTTGTGCGTACAAGAATTTTCTCAATTCCAGCGCAAAACTTCCGATGGTACTCGGGAACAACTGACTGTATTCTTCAAGCAATCCCCTCGAGAATGCCACCCGGACTTCTTGGTTTGGATAGGACAGTTCGTATTCAGTGCCGACCATGCTCTGAGTTTTTTTGGTGATGGTCAAATAGCCTGTTTGGAACATTAAACCAATCGGGTCTAGGTTTGTCACATCGGTTGCAACCAGTGGTTGAGCGTCAGATTGTAAGTTCTCGAAGCTGAAAGGATCAATTTGCGCGTTTTTAATCATCTCGATCAAAAATGTGGGCGTTCCTGTTTCGTACCAGTGTGATTTAAACTCGGGATTCTCGAGAAATAGTAAAAAACTAAACGAGCAGTAGACTTTTTGCACGGTATCCCAGGAGTAACCGTTGTACCAGTATTGAATCGCATTCCAAAGTTCAGTCATTGGAACGTTAAAAATCTTGGCGGCATTTTCGAGATAATCTGGAAAATACCGTTCGATTTCCAAACTGGTGTATCCACAAAGCGTAGAGAATTTGGGGTGAAGCGAAATATCTTGAATATTGTTTAAGTCCGAGAATAAACTCAGTTTGCCTATTTTGGAAACGCCAGTGATAAACACTTGATACAAATAACCATCAAGCGGTTTGAGTACGCCGTAAACACTCTTGAGGATGGCTTGATGATGATTGCGTTTCTCGGGTTCAAACAAAAAATCGGTAATCGGTTGATCGTACTCGTCCACCAGCACCACAACTTGTTCAATTCTAGAAAGCTCGAGGATCAATTCTTCAAAGGCGCTTTTTGGTGTATCTGATCGCAATGTTAAACCGTATTCTTTGGCGGTTTGCTGAAAACTATCAACCAATGATGCCTCGAGCGAACGTCCCTGAAAATCGAGCCGACTGAAATCCAAGCGAATCACAGGACGAGCTTTAAAATCAAAGTGTTCCTCGAGCCACAAGTCCTTAAACAAATCTTTACGTCCTTCAAAAGCGGCTTTGATGACCGAAAGCAGCAGTGATTTACCAAAACGGCGTGGTCGAGCAAAAAAATAACGTCCGCCTTCTGCCAGAAGCGGTGAAATCAATTCCGTTTTATCCACGTAGACCATATTGGCTCTTCGCAGCAACTCAAAATCTTGAATCCCTATCGGTAAACGCATACAAGACAGTGTACAACCTCGGTTCAGAAATCAAAAAAGCTCGAGCCTCAACCATCAAAACTCGAGAAGATTACATCTGTTATGTACTTGACCTCCAAACTTGACAATCTTAAAACACAACAATAAAATTGTGTTCAGTGATCCCACCATTCGACAAACACGGCAACCTGCCACCAGGCGAACACCCCACCACCTGGGAAATGCTCGAGATTCGTTACGCCACCACCGTTCGTCGAATTCACCTTCTGACAGGTTTACGCGCCGCACTCGAGGCACTTCGTCAAGTTGGATGCCGCACGGTTTGGATTGATGGCAGTTTTATCAGCAGTAAAACCGACCCAAACGACATTGATGTTCTGTTCGATGATGCACACCTCGACTGGGAAGAATTAAGCCTGAACGAACCCGTCCTGCTTGACCATAAAAACAAAAGTGCTGCCATGAAACGAAAATTTGGTTGCGAATGCTACGCGGTTTCTTGGCTTGCGGGGATGGACGGCGAACCGTTTCTGGAATTCTTTCAGCACACTCGAGACGGGCAACGCAAAGGCATTCTGAGATTGGATTTAAGTTTATTGGAAGAGGTGATTTTATGATTCAGAACAAACGACAGTACGGCATCACCAAAAATTGGATTTTAAAGTTTGAAGCCTCACTCAAAACCCTCGAGGCAAACCAGCACACACTTCATAAGATTGCCTACCAAGCCCAGCGTGAAGGCATCGAATCGCAGCTCGAGACTCTGCGCGAGGAAGTCCAAGCCTTTGAAGCCTTGCAACACAGCACCGAAGAATTGCTCCCCAGCGAACTCGAGGCATTACCACAACGCCTTGTTCGTGCCAGAATCGCGGCGGGTTTGACCCAGGCGGCATTGGCGAAAAAACTAGGCTTAAAAGAGCAACAAATTCAGCGTTACGAAACCAATCAGTACGCCAGTGCAAGCTTATCCAGGGTGATTGAAATAGCTCGAGCGATTCGAGCGGCGTAAAACACAAGCCATCAAAAAAGCTCGAGCCTCCAATTGTAAAGCTCGAGTTTTATTGACGAAACGTATTGCTTATCGTACAATGAGCAAGTGTTTCGCACACGCCTTGCCCGCCACCCCAATCGCATCACCATTCACCCGCTCTTGATCGAAGATTGGCTCGAGTTAGCCGACAACGGCAAAGCGCAAAGTGTTCACAAAATGATCGATATGGTCAGGGATTTACAGCATTCAGGACGGAACAGCCGTTTTGTCAAACACCTTGGCGGTGCAGTTTACGAACTCAAAACCCGAACGCCTCAAGGTGGCGCGAGGGTGTACTTTTTTCAAACCGACGAACACGAATTTGTCCTCACCCGCAGCGAAGTCAAACTCGAGAATCAAGCCAGCGTCAGGTTGCTCGAGGATACCGCCGAAATCATTGAAGCCCTAGAACAGGGCAAAGACATTCTCGAATGATTGGAGACACCATGAGCAAACTTCCAAGCCAGGAAAAAATGAGTCCAAGTCTTCGCAAAGCGTTAACTGGCAAGCCTCGCATGGTACAGGTTGACTCGAGCACGGCAAAAATCCTAATCGAACTGACACCTGAAAAACTTGAGGATTTTGAACGGTCACTCAACCGTGCCGAACCCGTTGGAACGTTGCTGGCACAAGCCCGAAAAGCCAAAGGATTCAACCAACGTCAAGCCGCGCAAGTTCTGAATCGCAACCACTCGAGAATTGCGGCGTTAGAACATCCAAAGCCCGAAACGGCATTCAGCAGTTTGGTGCAGTACGCGGAGGCGCTGGGGTACAAGGTCAGTGTGAAACTCGAGGATCAAAAGGGTGGGCAGACGTTTGAAGTGAAATTGTGAAGCTCGAGATTTGAATAAAATGAAATCTAACTGGTCGCAGTCAAATTCACACGCTCTTCAGCGTTTGCTGAACAACCTAAATACGAAAATACGACTAGCTGTGTTATGCTCATGACATAGATATCAATTCTATCGGTAGTAGGTGAATTTTGACGCAATTGTTAACTTCAACGCTGAATAATCTCACTTCACGCTTTTCACAAAGTAGTGGTAGCACTCATGATTTATTAGATGGGTTTGCCAAATCATTTGGATGGCAACCGAGTTATGAAATAGAAAATTCACGGATGTCAGATACTGTTAACGCACACTTAATGATTGAACATGGATTGGAAAATGCGGCTGTTTTAACATTTATGAAGGATCGAAATTTTACAACCTTAAATTTTTTTGAGCAAAAAAAGCTACTCGAGATTTCTTATAATAATTTAGTAGATTGGCATATTTTTATTTCCGAGAATCAAATCTCTTATGTAAATAATAGAATATTTCCAAGAAATGAAATTATAAAAGAATTAAAAAGTGATAGAGTTGATCAGTTAAGATACGAAGGGTTTCTACAAATAATTGAAAAATTACCATCTCCAAATCTAAAAGCATTAGATGAAACCCTAATTGAAAGAATTTCATACTGGCGAAGAATTATTTCTGTAGAATTAAATAATAAAATTGATAATGTTGCTTTATCCGAATTTTTCAATGTTATTATTTTACTTCGCGCAGCAGAAGATTATAAGAAAAAAGATTCTATTGGAATGATAGATTCTTATTTTTTAATTGAAAAATGGAAAATTTTAGTAAATAGAGATTCGCCCAGCTTTAAAGATTTAGTATCTATTTCGATAAATGACTTAGGTTATCATGATTTACCTAATGAAATAATTAATCTAGATTTATTATCCGTTTTCGACAATCTGCCAAATTTTATAATAAATCAGATTTTAGCAGATTTTTATGGAAATAAATATTTCGATTATGATTTTTCAATTATATCAAAACATGCTCTTAGTAAAATATACGAGAAATATGTATCGATTTTGCGGGTAAAAGACACAAATCAGGAATCTTTTTTCTCGACTGTACCCGAAGAAGTTAGTGAAAAAATGTATGGTGAAGTTTATACTCCCCAGTACATTGCCAGTTTTTTCGGAAAAATTCTTCAAAAGGAAATGGGGATAACGAAATTTATCAACTCAAAGATTATCGACCCTGCATGTGGTTCTGGTATTTTTCTTAGAACTATCGCAGAATATAAAATAGAAGCAATGATTGGAAACACAGGGAAATTACCAAATGAACAAACCATAAATAGTTCTTTAGGTGAAATATATGGAATTGATATAGATCAAAATGCGAAAAAAGCAACACAACTCTCCCTTGCACTCCTTGAATTATTAGTTAGTGGGAAATTTGCATATAATTCTAATATCTTAGCGAATGAATCAATTTCGTTTCTAATTAATAATTCAAATTATAAAGAGCAATTTGATGCTGTTATTGCAAATCCACCCTATATCAGTCTAGATAGAATGCAACCTAGTCTTCGTGATTTGGTACTCAAATTACTCGGTGATCTAAAGTTTGGGAGAACAGATGCCTATCTAGCCTTTGTAGTTTTATCTGTAATGTTGCTCAAACCAGGTGGATTTAGTGCTTTAGTAGTGCCCCAAAATTTCTTAATTGCTGATAATGCAAAAAAAGTTAGGTCTTATCTTTTTGAACATTGTACGATGAAATATCTAGTTGATCTTTCATCAATCTCTGTATTTGAAAATACGGGTGCATATGTTATTTTGCTAGTTTTTCAGAAAAAATTTATGGATTCTCACAATGAAGAATGCACGGTAGTACGTTGTAATGAACTTCCTGGAAAAGCTTTGCAGGATACATTAGATGACATTGAAGTAGAAAATACATTTTACAGCATTTATAGAGTTAATCAAAAACTTTTTGCATCTGATATATGGAATTTTCCTAACAAGAAACAAAATAATATAAAAGAATATCTCGAGAAAGAATATTCTCCCATTAGTCATTTTTTAGGAATTCGACAAGGAATAGTCACAGGTGATGATAGCGTTTTTATAATATCAAAAGATAATATACCGTCAGGTGAAGAAGCTGCTTATAAACCTCTACTAAAAG
>JANMUC010000137.1:0-1818 GCA_031391225.1 Deinococcales bacterium | reverse complement strand
GTTCACCGCGATTACACCAGCCGCGACACGATTCAGATTCATCATCATCCCAACAAACTCGAGATTTCAAACCCTGGGTCTTTTGCGGGCGGTGTGAATGCCCAAAATATTTTGCGCCACGCCCCCAAACGACGCAATCCTGTACTTGCCGATGCGCTGGCGCGAATGGGCTTTATTGAACGGGCTGGCATCGGCGTGGACCGAATGTACCGTTTATTGCTGCGTCATGGCAAAGAGATTCCCGAGTACACCTCTTACCCAGACAGCGTGGTCTTGCGCCTGCACAACCCAGAGTTTGACGAGCCATTCACACGGTTTATCGCCCGTAAGCAAGAGGAAATGGGCACGTTAAACCTTGATGCCCTGATCGTGCTGGCGTACTTAAAACGCGAACTCGAGGGAGACCGAGCATCACTTTCAAAAGCATTGCAACTGCCCGAAGATCAGGTGGCTCGAGCCTTGAAACCGCTCGAAACCAGCGATCTGGTTGTTCGGCACGGTGAGACTTGGGTGCTATCCAATGCTGCAATTGGCGCGATTGGCAAAACGATTCCAATGCAATCTCGACCCCGTCTCGAGCCTGTCAAAGCCGAGGTCAAATTTAATTTTGGTGAAACTCGAGCCTTGGTCAAACAACGGGTGATCGAACTGGTCGAGAACTTAGGCAGCGTCGCCAACCGCGACGTTCGCGCTTTGCTTGGCATCAACCTTTCGCAAGCCAGTCATTTGCTGCGCGTCATGACCAAAGACGGTTTGCTCGAACGCACTGGCGACACGCCCCGCGCCATGCGTTACGTGCTCGGCTCGAGATGAAACACGCGGCAATCCTGGTTGGTGGACAGCTTGAGATCACAGACAAAGTGCTGAAACACGCTCGAGAAACCAACCTGGTGATTGCCGCCGACGGTGGCGCACGATACGCCGAAGCCTTAAGCCTTAAACTTGATTTGTGGGTTGGAGATTTTGACTCGAGCGAAGGTCTGTCATTCCCTGGAGTGCCGCGCCTCGAGTTCAATCCCGACAAGGACAGCACCGATTTTGAACTGGCAATAGTTGCCGCCAAAGACGCTGGCGCAACGCAAGCCACGGTTTTCGGTGCGTTCGGAGGTCGGTTTGACCACACGTTGGCAATCGCATTATCAGCCTCCAAGAACACACTCGAGGGTTTTGAGATTGTGCTCGAGAGTGGCTTTGAAACAGGCTGGACTCTAATTCCATACAAAGCACTCGAGCTTCCACTGCGGCAAAACCAAACCTTCAGCCTGCTGGCGCTCTCCCCTGGTGTCACAGGTCTAAACATCACTGGCGCGAAATGGAATCTCGAGAATGCAACGCTCGAGTTTGGCACTGGCTTTGGGATTTCAAACTTGGCGCTTGGAACGGTGCTTTTATCGCTCGAGACTGGGTTTGCTTTGGTGATTGTAAAGAATGATCTCGCGTAGGGTGCGCCATGCGCACCGTCTGGCACTCAAAAAAGCTTTCAGGGTTTTACAAATCGGGTAAATCACCTGCTCCCCTCTCATCCCCAACCCTTCTCTCCAAGGAGAGAAGGGAGCTTAATTCTGTCCTTATTCGTGTTACATATGTCATTCAGGTGCGCACGGCGACCATGCCCGACAGGTGCGTTTTATGCTCAGACTTTGTTGGCGAAATCGGTTTTGATGATCTGAGATTGACTAGTGTTCCGATCTCGTGGGAAGGGCGCAGCAAGCAGCGCCCCTACAGCGCTCTTTTACGATGGATTTTACGTTTTGGATTGGGTTTAAGAGGTGTTTATTGCCCAAAAAAACAAATTTCTTGAATTCGTCAAAAGAGTCT
>JANMUC010000132.1:0-1670 GCA_031391225.1 Deinococcales bacterium | reverse complement strand
GCGAAGCGCTCGAGAAACTGGGGAATTTATGAACAACAGCTTTAAAACCACGTTCGACCAATTTGTTCAGGCGCTTAACACCAGAGATACCGACACGCTCGAGACAATCATTGCCGATGGATTCCGCTTTACGGGAACAGCCGCGCAATTTCAGGACAAAGCCGAACGAATTCGCACGGTGCAAACCAGCCTCGCGTTTCCAACGCTAAAATATAGAAATATTGAATTTGAAACTTTTGCCGACACCTGTTTGGCATATGCTGAATTTCAGTACGAAAATATGGTCGGTGATGTGCTCGAGTTTGGACGCGCCACATTTGTTTTCGTTAAACGCATGGATGTTTGGAAACTCGTTGCGCAGCACAACTCGCACGTCAAGAGGTGAAATCAATGAACCCGCAAACAATGGCTGAAAAAATTCTCTCGAGACGGGGCAGTAAAACCGTGTTTGCGGGTGATCTGGCAGTGGTCGAAGTGGATAACGTGATGATCGTTGATTCCATTGCGGAATCCGTGATTGAAATTCTCGAGACTGAACTTGAAGCGCTGCCCAAATACCCCGAGCGCGTCAGTATCGTGATTGACCATGTTGCGCCCGCCTCGAGCGTCAACGTTGCAAAATCGCATCAAGCCGCTCGGGCTTTTGCCGCTAAAACGGGCGTGAAATTGTTCGATGTCGGACGCGGGATTTGTCATCAGGTTTTAATCGAAGAACGCCTCGCGTTTCCTGGGGCAATCGTGCTCGGTTCGGACTCGCACAGCACCACTTATGGCGCGGTTGGCGCTTTCGGTACAGGTATGGGCGCGTCTGACATTGCGATTGCCGCAGCAAGTGGTAAAACCTGGCTGCGCGTTCCCGAAAGCGTCAAAGTTAATCTGACGGGCGAATTGGTTGGCGATGTTAGTGCCAAAGACGTAGCACTCGAGATGATTCGGGTCTTGACCGCCGACGGTGCGACTTATCAAAGCATCGAAATCCATGCGGGAGATCGTTTCTCGAGGGGCGAACGCATGACCCTGGCAAACCTTTGCGTCGAAGCTGGCGCGAAAGCGGGCATGGTCGTTCCTGGCGGCGAAATTTTAGACATGTACGAAGTTCCAGATTGGGTCTACCCCGACCAAGATGCGAAATACATCAAAGAAATCACCATCAACCTCTCGAGTTTGACCCCGCGCATGAGCGTGCCAAGTTATGTGGACAACGTCGAAACCGTTGCCAGTTTGCGCGGAAAACACGTTGACCAAGTTTTTATTGGCACTTGCACCAACGGACGGCTCGAGGATTTGCACGTTGCTGCTGCGATTTTAAAAGGTCGCAAGGTTGCCGCAAACACGCGCCTTCTGGTGATTCCAGCCAGTTCAGAAGTGCTCGAGCAAGCGATGGCGGATGGTTCGTTGCTCACTATCATTCAAGCGGGGGCAACCCTTTCCACGCCAGGCTGTGGTCCTTGCATGGGCAGGCATCAGGGCGTGCTTGCGCCTGGGGAAGTGTGCGTTTCGACCAGCAACCGCAACTTTATTGGGCGCATGGGCGATGCAAGCGCCGAGATTTACTTGGCAAGCCCAGCCGTGGCGGCGGCTACCGCGATCATGGGTTATATCGCACTCCCAGAGGATGTGCTAATGACTTAACTCGAGTTGCGAACGCCGCATTTGAATGGCTTGAAGAT
>JANMUC010000047.1:0-7640 GCA_031391225.1 Deinococcales bacterium | reverse complement strand
AGTCCAGAACGAACCCAGGTGGGTTGGTTCTGGACTATCTAGCTCGGGCGGTCAGTTTCACTAGGATAAGTTTGGCACAAAAAACGCTGACCCGTCAAGTCGAGCTATCCCCCGAGAAGGGGTAAACACGTTCACAAAATTCAAATAAAGTCAGACTCAGAATAACCCTCGAGTTTGAAAACCTCGAGCGACGGAGGATGGAATGAAGAAAAGTTTAGGTTTTAGAAACTCGAGTCACAGGCAGCAAGGTATTGCGCTGGTGACGGTATTGATTATGCTCGTCATGATGGTCACACTTGTATCAGTAACAAGTTTATTGGCATTAAACAATCGCCGTTCAATTGCCGATACAATCTCAACAGCTCAAGCTCAGTATGCTGCCGAAGCAGGCGTTGAAATGGCGCTTAAAAGGGTTTATTGGGATCCCTACACCAATTGGAAACCATCCCTCGATGCGGCTGTTAAAAACACCTCCACGGCTGATCTAAATGATACGGTGGATTTTGACACTTGTGCCTATAAAAAATGGTTAACAGGTATTGGTTTTGGTGCTTCCGACACTGATTTAGAAGCCAACAATGCCGCAAGTTGCCCATATGTAAACTTTTCCACTCCAGCAACGGGGGCTCCATTTCCAGGCTTAAAAAACAATTCAACAGTTAACCTCAGCAGTACAGATTCTGGTGCAATCGCACTTCAACAAGGTGTTTATGACATTTCTATTGAACGCAAAGACAGTCCCACAGGTGACATTAACTTGTCAATGCGTTCTGTTGGAAAGGTAAAAGATACCGCAGGTAATACAGTAGCTCAACGGGTTCTAAGTCGAACCCTCAAGATTGCAGGTGATCCTTACGAAGGGGATCGTTATGCCATGCTCACAACAGCCGCGAACTGTTCATTTTGCCACTTGCAAATTGATACCAGACAACGGGCATTGTCAACCACTGGCACTTTTGATCGGGCAAGAATTGGTTTTACAGCAACAGAGACGAATTTGGATTTTGCCGAAAAAGCTGGTGCAGATGTGGTGGTTTACGGTGGAATGTACATTCGTGCCGATCTTTCAAAAGTTGTGACGCACGGTTGGGCAGCGGGTAAATTTGCGCGTTATTCACAACAAAAAGATGGTAAAACCAAGGCTGGTAAAAACAGTGACTTGGTCGCTGGAAGTGCAGATTCAACACTCAACGCCAGTGGGGATTACGCCTTTAATGGAACAACGTCCAGCTCTTTTTACACCAATAATGTTTGGGACGCACGTAAACTTGTTGGGGCAACAGTAACAGCAACCACTGATCCAAAAGGCGGCGCAAATCGTGCTAATGGTGTCTTTTATCATAATTACCCAACCAAAGCTCAGGTTGATGATCCAACAGGTGTGTATAAAGGCAAATGGCCCGACGGTGCCTTGCCTGACGAATTTCCAGCAGCAATCCCTGACGGTGGAGATGGGCAAGTTTCTGATGCAGATTGGGCTGCTTTCGTTGGTTCCGCCCCGGCGGGTCGTTTAGAAAGCACCAATGTCGCTGCCGCTGGTACAACAACCCCAGTGTTTTATGGTGTCAGACGACCATCTTCGGTAAACGTGGCTGCCGCAATACCTTGGGTTTATAACCCGATTGCTGCCAACGGCATTGTAAATGCAGTAGCCATTAATGGAGCTACTACTGCGGCTGATCTACAGAATAATCCTGCAAATTTTTTACAGTGGTGGATTACGCAGGCGCTGGCATCACCAAACAACCGTGATTTCTTGCCAACAACACCCGGTGGGACAACCATCAATAATCCAGCAGCACCAAGCCAATTGCCATTTAACATATTTGCAACAGCTAATGCTTATCTAAATAATTTTTACGTCAATTACAACCCTGCAGCAGGAGGGGCACTTACCTTGGCTTATTGTTCAGGAGATGCTTTTAACGCGGTATTTAATGCGGCCGCTGCCACTGGCATCGGTGCTCAGCGCGCATTCTTACAACAGTGTGCTCGAGGACAGTACGCCGGAACTTTACAAAATTTTGTGGCTGTTGGTAACGGAAACAGTCTTAGAAGCGTGAACATTCCTAATGTCGGAAACAATGTTTGGTTTCCGCAAACCAGCAACGCCGCCATGAACGATTTAATGTCAGGAACTTACTCTAATCGTCCAGGTTATTTTGACGGCAACCTGATCATTGATGCAGGAATGTTGTCTGGTGGTCGTCGTCCTATGCAATTGACTGGTACGATTATTGTCAATGGTGATTTGGTCATTCGTGGAAAAGTTTTAGGCAGCGGACGTATTGTCGCACGTGGCAATATTTATGTGGTTGGTGACTTGGTCTACGCTTGTGATGCCACAGGAACACCTTGTACCAAAGCTCAGTATGCAGCAGGTACAAATTTACCTAAACTTGCATTGCTGGCTGGTGGAAACATTATTGTTGGTGATTACGATGCCCCCGATTCACGTATGAATAACCTCAATCGTGCATTTGACTTAACCAATGATCAAACTGGACGCAATCAAGTGCCTAATGCTGCTGTTACTTGGGATTATTGGAACGTTCCTGGCAGCACGGGTCGTCCCGCTCGAAACAACGCAGCCGCAGCCGCAGTCAATGACCAATATGCTACGCTGGCAGCCAATGTTTTGAGCAACGTCAATCCCAATGGCGCTGGTACAGTCAACTTCAATGGACACGCTGGGTTCTTAACCCGTTCCTTAGAAGACCCAAATAGTCGAACTTCTAACAAACAGGTTTTTAAGGTTTCACCATTTGGTTACATTATTGGACCTGCCAATAACTCGGAATTATACGAAAATGGTGGAAACACTTTTGTAAACGGAGCTGGTGCGAATGCAGCAACACTAGACAAAAATATCAGTACGCTTTATCCAACAAATGGTCCATTTAGAACTGGTGATAAATTGGGAGCCGGTGGGACCAATGGTTTGGTTGCTGCTGCTGGTTACCCAAATACCCTTGGCTGTGGAAATTCAGTAACCATGCCAGTTCGTCGCTACGTGTTCAGTCCGGTAGCAAGTGGCTTAAGTGCAAATCCAAACAACAATCTACCTACAGCAAATCTTAATTTTTCGTACTGGTGTGCTCCAGCAGCTTTAGCAGGAAATTCATTCATTCGACGCAACGGCGTTACGAATGCACTTGCTCCCAACGCTCAACTAGACGCTTGGATGCGTGTCAATGCTCGAGATTCTGCCGTTGATAACAATATCGGTTTAACAACTGGTTGGCTTGGGGGGTTGCTGACCGATCACGCTGGTGCTCCTGTGCGTGGTGACCTCAGCCAAACACGACTGCTCAAACTAATGTGGCTCTCGAGCATGGAAGGTGGGCGTGCCCAAGGACCACTTCGTACTGATGGCATTTTTTACTCAGCCAATTCGATGGCAAATCTTTTAAGGAGCGGAAAAGATGCACGACCAGGCGTTCAATCAAGCACTCAATCTCGTTGGATTCACATTGGTTCGGTCATCGCTTCAGAACTAGGCTTTCTGACAACCGCCAGCTCGGGCGGAGACACTTCGGGCATGGATTTTTCAGTTCAAAAAAATGCATTGCTTGACTTTTCGGCTGCCACAGGAATACCTGCCGCCACAAACGGAACTTGGGGAACTGGTTTTGCGATTCTTTACGATGATCGTCTGCAAGGATTTTTGCAAGTCACCAACACCAACCGTGTCAAAATACGTCGTACTGGTATTTATGCTCAGGTGGGGGTAACCAGATGAAACAAGGTTTTACTTTAATTGAAATGCTGGTTGTACTTGCTGTTATTGGTATTTTATCAGCAATAGGGTTTCAATCATTTGATGAGTACCGCGCAATTTTACGTATTCGTGAAGCTCAAACTCAATTTTCTCAAGACCTCGAGAAAGCCAGGCAAATATCAAGGAAGCTTAGTGTTAATCTGACTGTTAAAGTCGATACAGCCACGAATAAGTACGAAATGTATGCTTTAAAAACTGATGGTACTAAAGAAACATCTTTGCCTTCTATCGGTCCAAAAGATTTGCCGACTGGAATGAAGTTTGCTTTTACACCAACTGTTGATCCTGAATTTCGTGGACCATTTGGAAGATTACAAGCCATTTCTCCTTGCTATGCTCTAAAAATTTCAACACGAGCCCCATTTGCTGAAGTCACCTTACTGGGGGTCACTGGAATGGTAATTTCAAGACCAATCAAGAAAACGGGGACTCCTTGTGCATAAGAATGGATTCACGCTCGTAGAAATGCTCGTATCACTAGTCTTGCTTGGGGTAGTGCTACTTATCACATCAGGTTTGGTATTGCCACTTCGTTTAACAAGAACTGCTTCACAAGAAACCACGGGGGCTGCCATTGCACAATCATATCTTGAATTGCTTAAAAGCAAGTGGCTCGATGAAACAGGTTATAATAATATAATATTGCCAGTTGTCTGTTCAAAAGCTGATACCACAACTGTAGGATGTGATATTCGAATCGAAAATGGCTGGTCACTCCAGATCAAATCAACAGTTAGCGCTGCTTGGGCGGCAAATCAGACGATGCGTCCTGTGGTTGTTGAAGTTACCACCTTAGATGGTAAGGTCATTCCGTTTTCAACATTGGTGGCAAAACCATGAAAAAATTATCCAGTCAAGGATTTTCATTAATAGAGTTAGTAATTTCTATGGCAATCTTTAGTGTTATTATACTTGCTTTAATGCAAGTATTTATGAGTTCTAATAAAATATCTACTTTAGTCAGTAATCAAGCAACCTTACAGCAAGAACTTCGCAACTCTGGTAATCTTATGATTGATGAAATGCAAAGAGCAATCTATATTTATCCACCTTGTGGCGTCTATTCTTTTACTGCTGTACGCACGCTAAAACCTGGCTGCACTCCAGCAAGTTTTCCAAGTACCGCAGCCGCACAAGATACCACCAAAATGTACGTTGGCTTTTCCAAGTTGCCACTGTTCAGTTCTGGCAATAGAGGTCAAAAACCCAATGGGACTTACGATTGGGAGGTTGGTGACGCAACCGCCCCAATTCTTGCCATGATTGTTGCACCTAGTCGTCCGTGGGAACGTTGCGAAGCTGGGAATGGTAATACAAATCCTGGTGCTTGTTACGCGTTTGTTGCGTATTTTGCAGTACGCCGAGAACAAGTCACTCGAGGTTATAACGGTAATGCTACAAATGGTC
The DNA here is from genome assembly GCA_031391225.1 of Deinococcales bacterium. GTDB lineage: Bacteria > Deinococcota > Deinococci > Deinococcales > JAAFIG01 > JANXTZ01. Next base: position 2,452 of record JANMUC010000047.1, on the reverse strand, counting down.
TAACTGCCGATGATTTACTTGAACCCGATGTCAACAATAAAAATCAGTGGGTCATTATGGAGTATCGTCGCAATTTGGATGAAAACATGCGTGATTATTCTGCATTTAGCAGCTTCTTAAACAATGCTGCCGTACTTGGTGTTGGTAAATTGATCGCTGGTGGTAACACCCTACAAACCTTTGGAATAGGTGACTTGAGTATGCCTGCAATGCGTTGGCGCGACGCAGGTTGTGATTTACTTGAAGACCCAACCAAAACTGAGATTTATGGGGTTCAGGAAGCTGATCAAACTCTTTGGGATTGTGAAACTGATAATGGCTTGGCATCTGGCATAAAACTTTCTGGTCCTACTTCCGACCCATTGCAAGTGAATCAAGTATCTTTGAATTCTTTGCCCGCACTTGCAAAAGGAGTTTCGGATCCCAATCAACTTGCTTTATTTGCTGCCAGAATGACTGCGATTACACTTTGGGTTGTTAAGAATGCGAGTCAAGGTACAGCAAAAGTGCTGGTAGACAACATAGAACCATACGTGGACAACACCAAACCAGGCGGTTTTGCAGTCGATTTTCCAGCAGCTTCATCCGACCCCAGAGGTGCTACTGAAGTGCGTTTAAAATTGCAAGGAGGTTTGATACGCGGCGGAACAAAAGCCGTTTTTCCAGCAACGCCTATCGAGTTTTTCGGCAGTCCACGCAATATTGCACCGTGAGAACATAGTTTAAATTGAGTTTAAAATCCAATCATTTTGTGAACCACAGACCTAAACATTCTGTGGTTTTCTTTCTGCTTAACTTGCCCTTGCTCTTTTGAGTATCATGTGTATAATACTCACAAACATCACCCCACAATCTCGAGCCAAACCAAACCTCGAGAAACCATCAGCACACGGGGTTGAGGAGGCTTTTATGATTCAGCTCGCCGCCAATTGGAGCACCGCCCTCGAGAAGTTATTGCGCAAAATTAACCCACCACTCGATTACCTAAAAATGCCGCTCGAGCGTGAAGCCAGACTGACCCTGAACGCCGCTCGAGCCTTGCGCCCTGTTTTGCTGCACGGTTGGGGCGGGTTTTACCGCGCTGGGATGCTCGAGATTCCTCAGCCTGGGGTTTTGCTGGATTTGGTGCAGGCAAGCAGCACACCGTACATCAGTGTGCATTTGGATGTACAACCCGAAGATTTTGAAACACCGATCACTAGAGAATTGGCGCTCGAACGCGTGGTAAGCAGCGTCAAAACCCTGCAAGGACTGACTGGACTTGAGGTCTTGCTCGAGAATGTCGCGCATTACGCTTGGAGTGAACGCCCAAGTTTTGTCACCGATCCAGAATTTATTGCGGACTGCCTCGAGCTTTCAAACGCTGGTTTCTTGCTCGATCTAGCACATGCGCGGGTCAGTGCCTACCACCGTGGGGAAGAGGCTCGAGATTACATCAACGCTTTGCCACTGGATAAAGTCAAAGAAATCCATATTTCTGGCGCAAGGCTCGAGGCGGATGGTTTGCGTGATCGTCACCTGCCACTCTCAGAACTTGATTACATTTTGCTCGAGGAAGTGATTGCCAAAACACCCAATTTGAAGGTTTTGACGCTAGAGTACGGTGGAATTTCGGATATGGGTAAAACCAGTGACGGACAAGAAATTCGGATTCCACGCAATGATTCAAGCGCGCTTCTCGAGCAACTTGGACGGTTGGACACACTACGCAAACGGGCATCGGGTGTTTTACGCAAAGCCCCAACCTTGCCAGCGGGATGGCATTTGGACAAACGTTTTAACCTGCCACCGAGCGAAGAGTTGTCACAGGGCAGCATTCGGGCTTTGGGATATTAAAATAAGGGCATGTACGATATTCGCCCTGCGACCAAAGAAGATGCCGCCATTATTGCCGTTCAACGACGCAGAATGTTTTTAGACATGGGAAAACCAGACGATGCCAACATGCAAGCCATGTTGACATCGTTTTTGCCTTGGGTGCGTGATGCTATCTCGAGCGGAAAGTACCTTGGGATGCTGGCAACCAATGTCCACACCGTGACGGCTGGGGCGGGAATGTTATTGCTCGAGGCTGCGCCAGGATATTCGGACACCAGTACCACTCGAGCTTATATTTTTAACGTTTACACCGAACTCGAGCATCGGCGGCAGGGTTTGGCAAGGCAATTGATTCAAGCGCTTTTGGAGGAAGCCAAATTGCGCGGGATTTGCATCGTCAGTTTGCACGCCACCGATGCTGGCAAAAACGTCTACTCGGAATTGGGTTTTGAAACCTCGAACGAAATGCGTTTGATACTCGAGGCTTAAGGTATTGTTATTCATGAATTCAATTTGGGAACGCTACGCACGTCTATTGGTGGATTACTCGGTGAATGTCAAAGCGGGCGAGTACGTGATGGTCAACAGCACCCCGAAAGCCCAAGAACTGGTGCTCGAGATTTACCAGCGCATC
>JANMUC010000102.1:0-15385 GCA_031391225.1 Deinococcales bacterium | reverse complement strand
TAGCAATGAACGAAAATCACCTTTAGGGACGAGTAGTAAGTTCTCAAGTTTCTGACGATAAGTTTTGGATAACCTCGAGTTAATTTGTTTGTACAACTGCATTCGCACGCGTTCTCGAACACGACGAATCAGTCGTTCAATGGTGGTCGCCCCTGGTAAAACAACCCGTTTCTCGAGTAGGGTTCGTGTGACCAGATCGAACAGAACGGCTTCGTTTTCCTCACAGACTTTCAAGCGATTCAACAAAACGCGAATCACGGCGATCACACTGGCGGGGCTTAACTCGAGGTAACCCAAATACGTTCGAATTTCATCTTGGTGACGTAACCGCGTGATTTTCGCTTTGAAATACGAGCGCACGCTCACGGGTTGAATCCCAAGTTCTTGACGAACAAAAATTTGAACCACGGGCGGAATCGTTGAACCATCGGTGATGAACGTGCCGAGATACCGCAGGTTACAGAGTTGTAACGCCATTCCAAGCAAAGTGTGTGGCGTTCGGCATTGTGCCAGAAACAGCCTGTCTTCATTTGACAGTTTGAAGTGCGCCTCGAGTTCTTCAGGACTTGGATCTCGAGTGTACGTGCCGTAAGTTGAAGTGTCCAAACTTGGCTCTGTTGGGTTCGGGGTAATAGTGTTGTCTCTCACGCTGAAAGCATAACAAGTGAAGTTAGAAATTGCACTTGAGATTCAAAGTTCTTAATGAAGTTAGAGTCGTACTGAACAACTTGGTTTTGATCTATGTATACTTTTCGTTTTTACTTTACGGCTACCCCGTCTACTGGTCTTTCTCCATTTTGGTTTTTGGATGTCTGTGTACAAGTCCACGGACGCGACGTGGAATTTGGGGTTCACGACCCATTCTTGGTGTTGTTTGACCGAGCTGGGGTTATTCGGGTGAAGCAACTCGAGAAAAATACTTTTGATGTCAAAACCGCTGTGGCAGAAATCCGAAAGCGACATTGGCGTTGGTTGCTGATCGAAAAAGAGTTAAAACGTGGACACCTGCTGGAGGCAATCGCGTATTACCACGATGAGGTTTTAGATTCGTTGCTCGAATTGTTGCGTCTTCGATATTGCCCAGGCAAACGTGAATATCGGTTAAAACATGTCTATCAAGATTTGCCAAAAAACGTGACAGACAAACTCGAGGTAATGTATGGACACTCGAGTTTGTCTGACTTGCAAGTTGGATTGGAACAGGCGACGGAGTGGTTTGAAGCAGTTTTAAAGGAGTTCTCGTGACGCTACGCTGTTCATCGGGCGATGGCGAATTGTTCGATAGATTCATTCCGAATGCTAAACGTCCTCGAGACACCACTGGCATCTGTGGTCACTCCCCAAAGCGCATCGGCGATTTCCATTGTGGCTTTTTGGTGCGTCACCAAAATAAATTGTGTACCTTTGTCTGCCAGGACTCTCAAAAACTGAGTGAAGCGCCGAATGTTGGCTTCATCCAGTGGCGCGTCAACCTCGTCGAGCACCGCCAGTGGCAAACCTCGAGAATCTTCAGGCGCTTCTGCAAGGGCAAACAAGAATCCGAGCGCCGCCATCGTGCGTTCGCCAGTAGATAACAAGTGCAATGAACGAGTTCGTTTGCCTTTTGGCGTGACCCGCAACGCCAGACCCTCGAGTGCACCCGCCTCGTCGCGCACCAGTTCAACTTCGCCCTCGCCACCCAGAAGCTCGAGGATATGGGCGCGGAAGGCTTCGGTCACACGTTTGATGCTTTCACGGAGTTTGCTGGTGACTTCGCGCTCGAGTTGGTCGAGGGCGGTTTCAAGTTCCAACACGGCGGCGCTCGAGTCGGCGATGCCCGCTTCTAGGTCAAACAAGCGTTTGGATTCAATTTCAAATTCGTCTTTGGCAAGCGGGTTGACCGCACCGAGTTCGTCCAGTCGAGTGCGGATTTGGTTGACTCGAGTCGCCCAAGTTCGCGGTGTGCCCTCAGGGTTTGGTTGCTCGAGCACGGCTTGAAGTTCGGCTTCACTTGGGCTGCCAGTTTCAAAATCGCGCTTGAGCAAGTCTTGAATCAGCGTCTCGAGGTTGGCTTCGCGCCGCGCTTTGGCGAGTTTTTGATTTTCGAGTTTTTCGCGGGTTTCGGACAAAATGCGGGTTTGATTCGCAAGCTCAGTTTCAAGTTGTTTGCGTTGTGTTTCGAGGTTTACAAGTTCGGCACGGGTGACATCGAGATCGAGGGATTTTGCGGCATCTTCCAATCGCAAGATTTCAGGATTGGCTTCAGACAATCGGTTTTGAATCTCAAGTTGTGCCAAATGCAGTTCCTCGAGCCTGGTACGGATGATCTCGAGACGCGTTTTGGATTGTTGAAACCGTGCCATCGCCGCGTCAAACGTGCGTTGTTGCTCGGCAAAAACCGCCAGTTGTTGTCTGGCTTCACGTAAATTCGCGTCCGCATTTCGCTCCAATTCTCGAGCTTGCGCAAGGCTATCGCTGGCGGCAACGATCAAGCTTTCAAGCGGCGAGAGGTCAATGCCAGACATTCCTGGCTCGAGTTCGCTCTCCCCTGCTGTCGGCAGGTTTTTTAAGCGAACCTCGAGTTGCGTCACACGGCTGTTCAGACTGTCCTGACGGGTTTCGAGTGCCAGCATGTTGTCTCGAGCCGCATCAAGGTTTTCACGGTTGTTCTTGAGGCGCTGATCGGCACGCACGACCGCTTCTCGGCTGCTTTGGGCGGCGTCACGGTCTTCAAGTAAAAGCTGTTCGATGGCAGCCAAATCTTGCTCAAGTCGCTCGAGTTCGGCTTTGGCATCAAACAACCTTCTATTCTCGGCAAACGTCTCCCCTGCCGTGTCACGTCCTTTGCCGCCAGTCACCGCGCCGCCAGCCTCCAGCAATTCACCCTCGAGCGTCACCAACCTTGGACGGTTCGGGTGTTTTTTCGCAAGCTTTAAGGCAATGTCAAGATTTTCGATCACCAGCGTATCGCCCAGTAACGTGTCAACCACGATGCGGTACTCGGACTGAATCAAATCGCTAGCAAAACCGAGCACGCCTTTTTCGCTACTGATTGGCGTTTCGCGTCTTGAACGCGCCCGCAGAATCTCGAGCGGCAAAAACGTGGCGCGTCCGCCGATGCGTTTAAGGTGTTCGATTACGGTTTTGGCGACCTCACCATTTTGCACCACAATTTGCTCGATGCGCCGCCCTAACGCTGCACCCAACGCCGTCTCGAGGTGCTCTGGGACGGAAATTAAATCGGCGACAGGTCCGATAATGCCTTCAAGGTTAGAATTGAGCGCTTTGCGCGGTCCTTCGGACAAATTGGCTCGAGACTGACGGGTTGCTTCGAGTCGAGCGTATTCTTTTTGAATCGGTGTGCGTGCCGCTCTGAGTTCTGCGGCTCGAGTGCCGTTTTCAGAGATTCGGCTTGAAACCACACCAGATTCGCGCTCGAGTTTGTCGAGCATTTTGCTCGAGGCTTCAAATTCGGCTCGAGCGTCATCGGCTTGGTTTTGAGCGTTTTGCAGCTCGAATTTGATGGTCTCGAGTTCAGTCTGGCAGGTGTTGAACTCGTGCAAAATCGTTTCGCGCTCTGCCGTCATGGCAGCCAGTTTCTCGCGGCGCTGGCTGGATTCTTGTAATTCAGAATCGCGCTTGGTGCGGGCTTCGCCGTAATTTTTTCGGGCTTGCAATTCTTGTTTTTCAAAATCTCGGAGTTCCAAACGAGCATCATCCAGCGCGTTTTCGAGCTTGGATAGGTTGTCCTCGGGCGCAATTGGCGGCATTGGAGGTTCGAGTTTAGCCAAATTTTGCTGTTCCAACTCGAGGTTTTGTTGCTCGCGCACCAAGCCGTGAAGGTTGGAATCGGCGGCGCTGGCACGTTCGCGCAGTGCCCTCGCCTCGCCTTGCATGCGCTCCACTTCGGCGCTGCGCCGCGCAAACTCAAGTTGCACGGTTTCGCGTTGCAACCTGGTGTGCTCGAGTCGCTGGGTGGCGGCTTGAATGCTGTCCGAGGCAAGATTGGAGAGCGATTGGGTTTCAGAACTTTCTTTCTCGAGCACCGCAATTTCGTCGGTTAAGGTCCGAATCCGGTGGCGCTGAATCGCTGCCTCAAGGGTTTTGACTTCCCAATTTAAGCTTGCCGCCTCGAGCGCCGCACCCGCATCTTTCTCAAGTTTGACCACCCGCTGCTTGACCTCAGTTGTTAAGTCCATCGCGCGTTCCAGGTGCAGTTTGGCTTGCTCGAGCCTTTCGATACTTTGGGCGCGGCGGTGCGTGGCACGCGATAGTCCCGCCGCCTCTTCGAGATATCCGAGCATGGTTTCGGGGTTCGCGCCGATCACCGCGCCGATTTCGCCTTGCCCGACCACGGCAAGCCCGCCAGGTCCGAGTCCAGAGCCGCGCAAGACATCGTGCAAATCCCGCACCCGAATCGTTTTGCCCGCCAGCTCGAGGTCGCTGTCACCGTCACGGTACAAGCGCCGCGCAATGTTGAGGTTTGCGCCTTCAAATTGCTCGAGTTCCAGTTCGACCTCAGCCATACCGAGCGGGGCTTTGCCCAAAGAGCCGTGGAAGATCAGCTCGGTGCTTTCACGCACCCGCAATTCTCTGGTTCTGGCGGTGTGCGACGCCCAACGAATCCCCTCAATGACATTGGATTTGCCCGAACCGTTCGGTCCGATCACCGCATTGACTTTGGGGTGAAACTCGAGTCTTACTTTCTCGCCAAACGATTTAAAACCTTGAATCGTGACTGACCGTACCCGTACACTCACGAATCAACCACCACGGCATTCTTTGAGGGTAAAGGGTTGCAAGGTGCTGAAATGACCGCCAATGGTTTCGACACGTTTTCCAGCCTCGAGAAACTGCACGTTTTTGACCTCTTTGAGGTCGAGTAAACTGTTTGCCAAACCGCAATACAGCAATAATTCGCCGTTGCTGCCCAGTTGAATCGAACGCCAAACTTTGGGCACACTAACAAAAACGGTGTCTTTACGTGTGAATACGACTGGCTTTTGAATATCCAAACCAGACAGGCTGCCGGGAAAAGGACTGAACGAATCTTTGCTTTCGGGTCCCGAAAACCACTCGTTGACCGTGCGGCTGGCTCGAGTCGTCAGGGCATCGCTTTCAAGTCTGGCGGTACGGGTTTCGATCACAAAACGTTTGGCATCCAAGCTCGAGTAGTACAACTTCATTTCGAGTTGAATATCGCCCTTTTCTTGTGACCCTGTTAACGACGGATCAAGTTCGACGGTGACGGGTTGCAATTGCGAAGTCCGCAGCAAAAACATCACGACAAACAACATCAGGGCAATGATGTTCCAGGGTGTTAGAAGCCAACCAGGGATGCGTTTCAGGTAATTCCAAATCTTCATTTGTTCCTCGCTGGTTTGAGCGGTTTTTTGATCTTTGCCAATTGCGGTGCCAGATACGCCATGACGCCGCGCATGACGGTCAATGCCAGTTTTTTCAATTCAACTTGGTCTTCCAAACGAGTCCGGTCGTTAACGTCAGACAAAAACCCCAATTCAATCAGATTTGCGGCTTTGGATGCCCGCTCGAGCACCACTTGAGACTGTCCCGAAAGCACGGTCGCAAAAATATTGTTGTTGGTCATGACATTCGAGCTGATGGCTTCAGCCAACAAACCACTGGCATTGCTCGGCGCAACAATCGCCTCGAGATGACGTTTATCAGACGGGTTGGTTTCTTTTTCGAGCGCCTCTCGAGCACCCTTGACGATACCGTCGGGCGCGACCGCCCCAAGATGATAAATCTGGACGCCGGAAATGGTCGAACCAGGCAAGTTGGAGGCGTGAATACTGAGGAACACATCGCTGGTCAAGCTCATTTCACGGCGCTCTACGAGACTTGGGTTGCTGTCGTTGGTGCGGGTGTATTTGACGTTAATTCCTTTTGATGTCAGTAACTTTCCGACAAGTTGAGCAAATCTCAACGTCAGGTCTTTTTCTTTCATGGTATCAACACTGATACCCTTATCTTCAGCGCCGTGCCCAGGGTCCAAAACCACCGAGATTGGATGCGAATCCAGAGCCGTCGTGATGCGTTCATACCGAGTGCCAACGTCAATCACCACTCGAGCGGGAATCGGTTGACCGTCAACTCCTTCACTCGCTGCGATGCCGTACACGTTGTAACCCACAGTTGGCGCTAGTTTGGTACGAACCTCGACCTTATTGCCAACGGTATTGATGTTTAAGACATCAATATATTTACCGCCTACTTCCCAAGGGTTGTTTTCGCCAACCGTGTTGCGCAAGTAAACCACCAAGGTGTTGCCTTCGATCCGTGAAGTGAAACCAACATCTCGAGAAAGTGACAATGCCACTCGGTCTGAGGTCAGTCCAGTCTCTTTGCCCACGCCTTTGAGGAGAGCTGGATCAATCAAGACATCAATCTGATTGCCAGAATCCACTACGGTTGCGCCCGCCGCTTCGGCGACGGCTTTGACTGGTACGACGACCGTATTGACGCTGCGACCAGCCGCCTGTCCCTTTGACTTGATGCCGTTGATCTCGAGCGCTTTGGTATACGTGCTGGCGTCGCTTGCCGATTCAATCAAGGTCAAACCAATCGTTCGACCACCTTGAATCAGAATGACCGAATCGTTGGTCACATTCAAATCCAGCCCCAACGCCGTGGCAAATTCTGCGGCGGAGGTGTAGGCAATGTTGTTCCCGCCAGGGAAAATCGCTTTAAGTTTAGTGGTGCCAACCATCAAAACTTTCGTCGGCGCGGTATTTTGTGCCAGCGCCAAAGCCAGCGACACCATCACTAAACTGAGCAGCAAGCTCGAGATTTTTTTGCCCAGAGACTTCATCTGAAACGCTCCATTTCGCGTTTTGCTTCTTTGGTTTTTTCTGCCTCGCGTTTGTCATGCAATTTTTTGCCCCTGGCAAGGGCAATCTCGAGTTTCAAACGCCCCTCTTTAAAATACATTTTAACCGGAACAATACTTAAACCCTTGCGGGCAACGGCGACTTTCAGTTGCTCGAGTTCTTTGCGGTGCAAGAGCAATTTGCGGTTGCGACGTGGGTCGTGGTTGTTGTATGAGGCTTTCTCGAGCGGCGGAATGTAAAGACTTTCGAGGAAAAGTTCGTTGTTTTGAAAACGGGCGAAGCTGTCCCTGAAGTCCAAACCGTTGACCCGCACGCTTTTGATTTCGGTGCCTTTTAATACAAGACCCGCCTCAAAACGTTCAAGCAGTTCGTATTCAAATCTGGCACGTCGGTTGTCGAACATTGTCTCTCCCCTGCTGAGTAAAACATATTTTTCTAAAACTGTCGCGAATGCTTGGCTATTGTACCCATACATCCATGAGCACGTCACTCATTCCCAAGGGATTTTTATCGATTGGTTTTGCCTGTAGCCAAGCGGTATATTGCTTGTGAATAATATCACGATTATTCCATGTTTGTGAAAATATTATTACAATTTAAATTACTTTTTCCAAAAGAGTAGTATTCGGTCAAACAACGCTAAAATAACGCACCACCATCCCTTTTGCGCTGTTTAAGGGGTCTACAGCGCCTGCATCTAGGCTACTTACTGTACAGCCTATTCAGTTTGGTACAGCGTATCTTGAGCGGTTGAGGCTAAATGTGCACGTATAAATTTGGAAAGTGGTTTCAAAAAGGGTGCAGCCCCATCTTGAAGACTGATGACTTTTTGGTTTGGGTGAAACCTAGATCGACTTTAGAAAAGATTGGTCACAGCAGTGGGTCCACTTGGAACCAGTGAATGGCAAGTTGGTGATGGCTTACGAGGTGAGCCTTGCCAGAATTAAGTATAGGCGGTTCGAAGCAACTCAAATTTGAGTGTGGCTGTCCCAAACAGTGTGAAAGGTTACACCTATTTGACCTACGAAAATGAGCAATCAATTCTCGAAAAGAGTGGTTTTGCCTAAAGAATGGGCTGGGGCAGGGCGATAATCTGGAACATCAACGAAGGGTACTTCGCTGGACAGCACGTTCCCAATCCGTTGCTCGACGCAACCAGACGTGCTTCCTCGAGTAACTTGAATTTGAAATTCAAGCTTTGGAACGTCGAGGTTGCGTATGAAGTGGAGTCTTATTTTTATGATCGCGGCAGGTTTATCCGCTTGTCAAATGTCGGTTTCGCAAAACAATGCGAACATCGCAAACATTCAAACCATCAATTACCAACCGAGTTTGGATGATTTTCCAAATCCTGAACGCGGTTTTTTTGTGCAGAGTGCCTTTGATCAAAAGCAAGGCTGGGGGTTAGAGGCAAAAACGGTCCAACAACTCAAAAGTATGCGTGCTCAGAATTACAGTTTGCTGCGAATGTATTACATCCTCGAGCCTTGGCGTGACTCGGCATTGTCTCGCGAGTTGCTAAACCGAATAGAAATGGATTTATCGCGTGCCAGGGAAGCGGGGATCAAAATGATTCCAAGGTTTGCTTACAACTTTGGGATGTTTGCCGATGCCACTCAGAGCCGTGTTTTGGCGCATTTGACGCAACTTGCTCCTGTGTTGCGCAAAAATGCCGATGTGATCGCTTTTATGGAGGCTGGTTTTGTCGGCGCTTGGGGCGAATGGCACTCGAGCACCAATGGTTTAATGAACAGCGACGGTAGCATGAATCAAGCCTCGAGTGCGATCATCAAAAAGGAATTGTCGATTTTGCCGCGCACCCGCACAATTGCGGTTCGGACGCCTTCATACAAATTTGTCTTGGCTGGCAGGCAGGCTCTGGATGTTAGAAAGGCGTTTAACGGATCGGCTCAAGCCCGCATCGGGGCGCATAATGATTGCTTTTTGGCGTCGGAAAGCAATTGGGGAACCTACAAAAACCGCCAGCTCGAGATGGATTTTTACCATCAGGACAATCTGTTTGTCCCGCAAGGCGGCGAAACCTGCAACAGCAACGATGATGCCAAGCCCTATATTGGTTGCCAGAATTCGTTGAAGGAGTTGTCCTATCTGCGCTTCAGTACGCTGAATATTGGTTTTGAAGAGGGTGTTTTGAACGGTTGGTCGGCAGGAAATTGTTTGAATGACATCAAGCAAAAACTGGGTTACCGTTTTCGACTGGTGAACGCCAAAATCCCTGATCGCGTCAAGCCAGGCTCGAGTTTGAAGTTGGAGTTGCAAATCACCAACGATGGTTTTGCCGCGCCGTACAATCCGCGTTTGCTCGAGATTCAATTGCAGCAGGTTGCCACGGGCAAGGTTTTTAAGGTCAAACTTCGTGGCGGTCGTAGCAAAAATCAGGACCCACGCTTCTGGCAGCCTGGTCAAATGCAAAACCTAAAGCTCGAGGTTGGGATTGGGCAGCCGTTGCAAACTGGCGATTACCGAGTCTTGCTGGCTTTGCCAGACCCGGAGCCACGTTTGTACCCGAGGGCAGAGTACGCGATTCGTTTGGCGAACCAAAACACTTGGCAAGAAAACGGTGCGAATGATTTGCTTCACGCCGTTAAACTCGACTCGAGTGTTGCTGGGGTCGCGTACCGGGGAGCGCATTGGCTGAAATAAAACCACCATCTACAAGCCAGACCATCATGAAACACGCCGTTAACTTCAGTTCCCTCTCAGACTCGAGTTTCAGAATTGAGTTGTGCTCGAGGAGGAATACTGATGCGTAGCAAAGTCAAATCGTGGAGTTTTGGGGTTGGCATCTTGTTAGGAACGGCGTGCGCTTGGATTTCTGGCGAAAATGCCAGTTCGCAAACCAGTTCAAATGGATTTGAAGCTGTGAAGGTCATTGTTCCCGATCTTTGGCGCGGCGCACCCTTTGACCGTGAACGGTCTTTAAACGTTCCAAAAGGCTTTCAGATTTCGGTACTCGCCCGATTTCCAAAAGCACGATTTATGGCGATTGCCCCCAATGGCGATGTCTTAATATCACAACCTTCAACGGGCAGCGTGAAAATGATTCGAGGCTCGAGCATTAGCGATTTTGCAACAGGCTTAAACCAACCGCACGACATCGTCTTTCACAAAGTCGGATCAAAGACATTCGTGTACGTTGCCCAAACCGATAAAGTCATTCGGTACTCGTACACGACTGGGGACTCGAGCGGTAAAAACCTCGAGGTGGTGATCAAGGATTTGCCGAGTGCCAGCTTGCCAGAATTGGGCGGAAGGTACGGACATGCGCTCAAGAACATTGCGATAGACACCAAAGATCGCTTGTTTGTCTCAATCGGCTCGAGTTGCAATGTCTGCACGGGCGACACGGTTGCCGATCCGGTGCGGGGTTCGATTTATGTTTACGATGCGGACGGGGCAAATGGCAAATTGTACGCTCGAGGGATTCGCAATGCCGAGGGTCTGGATTTTGTGCCGCGCACCAATGAACTCTGGGTGGTGATCAACAACCGCGACAATGCACCATACCCGTACCAGAATGATTTTGACGGCGATGGCTCGAGTGATTACGGCAAGGTGATGCAATCATTTGTTGACAATTACCCGATTGAACCGTTCACCAAAGTCCGCGAGGGCGGCGATTACGGCTGGCCCTTTTGCAATTCGAACAACCAAAATGGCGTTGACAACTTGCCGTTTGACCGCGACATGGATTTGAACAAAGACGGCAGCAAACGCGATTGCGGCAAAATTGACCGCGTGTCTAAAGGCATTCAAGCTCACAGTGCGCCGCTTGGCTTGAGTTTCTTGGGCGACTCGAATTTTCCAGCGCCGTACCGCGAGGGTGCCGTGACCGCCTTGCACGGTTCGTGGAATCGCGCCAGCAAAACTGGCTACAAAGTGATTTTCTTTCCTTGGAAAGACGGTAAACCAGGCGCGGAGCAAGATTTGGTGACCGGTTTTCTTGACGGTGGGCAAGTCTGGGGGCGACCCGTCGATGTTGTGCCTGACAACAAGGGCGGCTTGTTGATCTCGGACGATTACAGCGGTACGGTCTACCGACTTTCAAAGAAATAAGCTCGAGCCTGCAAGAGAACTGCGGGTATACTGCCTTGTGTCCGAAGTTCCAGCAAACCCCGAAAAACCAATTGAAGCTCGAGTCGCAAATCCCAGTTTGACCCCAGTTTTGATTGCCGCAACTTTCATGACCTTGTTTTCGGTGGGCATGATCGGCTCGAGTTGGGGTTCGGCGGTCAGTTTTATCAAATTGCGCTTTTTGATTTCCGATGCCAGCGTCGGTTTGCTCGGCAGCGCCCAATCGTTAGGTGGTGTACTGGGCAATATTGCCACCGGTTTTCTCGAGCGGCGTTTTCAAGCCGGATCACGAATGGCAATCGGTGTGGCATTGTTCGGCGCGGGTTGTTTGCTGTTTTTTGTTTCTCAGTTGTGGTTTTTGGCGCTGGCTTCGGTTCTGGTTTTGGGATTTGGGCTGGGCATGTTTCAAGTCGATTACGCCACCCTGTTTTCCAGAGGTTTTGGTCAGCGCTCGGGTGCGGTCATGAACGTCATGAGCACCTCGTTTTCGTTTGGTTCGATTGCTGGACCATTGGCGGTGGTCTGGCTGCTCGATCGGTTTGGCTTGATGTTTTTGGCGGTTGGCGTTTTCGCCGCCGCCATAGTCCTGGTCATGTTGCCCGCCCGTGATACGGTTCTAGTACGAACTTCAGGCTCGAGTTTGAAATTGAGTCCAAAGGTGATTGGCTTTGTGGTACTCTGTCTGTTTTACGTCTGTGCCGAACAGGGCGTTAGTTTTTGGATGCCGAGCTATTTGCAAAGCATCGGTTTTGATCTGCCACAATCGGCTCGGGTGGCGTCTTGGTTCTGGCAGGCGTTGACGGTGGGGCGTTTTCTATCGATTCCACTCAGTTTACGATTCTCGAGCGCGAGCATGATCGTTGGCTGTTTGTTGTTCTCCTTTATAGCCTTGCTGCTGGCACAAATCCCATCTCTGGCGACACCTGCATTTGTGGCGGCTGGCTTGTTCTTTGCACCCGTGTTTCCGACGGGTTTGGTCTGGATTAACCGCGAATACTCGAGCGTCGCCGCCAGTTCGGTGTTTTTGGTGTCTGGTTCGGTGGGAGCCTTGTTGATTGCGCCTTTGCTCGGCGTTTTAAAAGAGTCTTTTGGAGCGTCCGTGATCCCCCTCGCCTTGGCTGCCAGCGCATTCCTGGCACTGATTTCAGCGTTGTGGTTGCGCCGGTTGACAAAAGCTTGATCAGATGGCGTTTAATGAGGCATGAACCGATTTTTGACCGCCACCGAAATCCCGAGTGAAGCAATCATTCTTGATGCCCGCAGCGAAATGCAATTCTCGAGTTCGCACATCCCGAACGCGAGACACGCCGAATTTGTTGCGCCAAAGTTTGTTATCAGAGATCAAGCTGGACTCGAGAATTTTCAGAGTACTTTGGAAACCTGGGTGCAAAGCATTGGCTTGGAGGCAGGTGCGGCGGTCGTGGTTTACGATTCGGGTCTTGACTCTCGAGCCGCCAGAACGGCTTGGGCGCTCGAGTACGGAGGTTTTGAGATTGGCATTTTAAATGGTGGTTTTCAGGCTTGGGAGGCAGCAGGTCATGCAACCTCGAGTGAAACACCCCAGGTTAAACCCTCAAATTTTAAACTCGAGCCACACCCAGAATTATTGGCAACGGCGGACCGAGTTTTGAACCGTTCTGTCAAGACCATTGTGCTTGACGCTCGAGATGCCCAGGAATTTGCAGGCATCAAAATTCCGGCTAGTGCGACTCGAGGCGGACATATTCCTGGGGCACAACATTTTGAATGGACTCGGGTCATGAATGCGCAAGGCTTTCAAACTGGGGTTGAACTCGAGCAATCTCTTTCCGACATCCCCAAGGATGCGGATGTGATTGTTCACTGTCAATCTGGAGCACGCAGCGCGGTGTTGTTTCACGCCTTGAAAAGCCAAGGCTTTAAGGTCAAAAACTATTTGGGCAGCATGAACGAATGGCTCAACCAGGCGGATTTGCCAGTCGAATAATTTGAGGCTCAGCGTTTGAAAATCTGGTAAGCCACCACGATCAGCACCACAACACTCACCGTTCGGATGGTGGTGTTCGCCCAAAGTTCAGCCGCTCGAGTTTGCAAGTTGCCACCGGCGTTACTCGAGGGTGCAACTCCTTTTCGGCTCTGCTGACGGATTTCTTTCATGCTCATGCGTTGCGATTTTTTCAGCATGTCCACGGCTTCGCCGCGTTTGCCTTGACGTTTCAAAACTGCTGCCAAATTGTTGTACGCCACGCTGTACTCTGGATTGAGTTTGAGCGCCTCGCGGTAACGCATTTCGGCGGTTTGAAGATTGCCAGACTCGAGTTCGAGGTTGCCCAGGTTTGTGATCGCGCGGTAATGGCGCGGGTCGCTGGCGAGTGCGGCTTGAAAATGTGTTCGTGCAAGTTCTGGTTTTTCGCAGACTGCCTCGAGCACCCCGAGTTGATTCTGGGCTTCCGCTCGGGTAAGTGGATGCTCGAGGGCGGGTTGCAAGGCAGTTCTGACGCGTTCGTCGCCGTTGCGCCAACTTTCTTCGGCGGTCGTCAGCGCCGCCAGCATCTCGTCCAAACCGAGCACTTGAACCTCGAGGGCGCTCCAGCCCGTACGGTTAATGTGGGCTGCCGACGTATAATTTTTTGCCCTCAGGCTTTCAAAAAACAGCACCAATCGCTCGAGCGCGTCCTGATGATTGGCATCACCCTGCCCCACCAAACTCAGTGCCTTTAAACGTGCCAGCGCCTCTTCGTACTGATGACGCTCGAGCGATGAGCGCCAGTCGGCAGCTTCTGGAATGGCGTTCATACGTTTGCCCCGAAGGTTTTCTCGCCCGCCAGAATCGGTACGTTCAACCAATTCTCGAGTGGTGGAACCGGGCAAGACCAGCCGTCCGAATAGGCGCAGTACGGGTTGTACGCCAAATTAAAATCGAGCGGCACCGTTCCGTCGGCGGCAAGTTCGGAATCAAGATAACGTCCCGATCCATACGTTTGTGTGCCGCTGGTCGCATCTCGAAATGGAATGAACAACTCTTGATTGTCCAATTCTGGGTTCGAAAAGGCAGTCAGTTGCACGGTTTGACCACCGACCGCAAACTCGAGTGTCCCAGCCCGAACAAAGGATTTTCGCACCCCCGATGAGGTTTCCATCATGACGTGCTCGAAGTTGTTTGCGACTTTGAGCAGAGGCGCAAAGACCATTTCGGGGTTAACTTCAAAATACGCCAAACCTTCAAACGATTGTTTTACAGCGTCAGGCAAGGGCGATTGAGAGGACGCAAAGAACGCGTCTTTGCGGCTGCGAAACTCGAGCAATTCCTGAACAGACATGACGGCTATTTTCCATCATTTGGGCATCCTCAATTGTGGCACTGGTGTTTCAGGCTCGAGAATCGGTTTACTGATCAGCCACAATGTGGGTTTTGAATTGAATCTGCTGACTAAATCTTGCATACTGAAGTTCAGTGTTACGACTTTTGGGAGAAGCAAGATTTTTAAACGACGCCGTTCCGCTCGAACGCGTTACAATTTTGATCGCCGTGCTGATTTGCCGCCAAACTTGGGTGTCTCGAACCGAATTGGTGCTGCTGCTTTGGGGTGATGTTCCAGAGGAGGTTGGGCGCAAACGGTTACGGCAGTTGTTATACCGCGCTCGAAGTTTTGAATTTGGTCTTGGAATTGTTGCCGACGCCACCAGAGTACGGTTTGATGGTGCCAATGATGTCTCAGAATTTCGAGCTACCATCAAGGCTGAACGTTGGCACGAGGCGATTTCACTGTACCGGGGAGATTTCTTAGAAGGTGCAGAATTGCCCGATCTTGGTGAACTTGAAGCGCTGTTGATGCTCGAGCGTGAAGATTTGGCGCTGGCGTACCGCGACGCTGTTTTACGGGCTGTGGGCGTACTCGAGCCACATTCCGCCGTTTCAATGCTCGAAAATGCCATCAAACTACAACCACTGTCCGAGGCGTTGTTGCACGCCTTCCTGGAATTGTCCTCCAATCCTGACCAACGTCAGAAAACCTTTGCCATTCATGCCAAAGCCTTAGCTGATCTTGACCTCGAGCCGAATGAAGAATTGCTCAGAAAAGTAGCTCAACCAAGATCGAGTGTTTCGCAATGCTCTGCACATTTACCGATCCCAACAACGGTTTTGATTGGGCGACATTCGGAATTGCAATTGATCAGTGAGCGATTTAAAGACCCAACTTGCCGACTGATGACTTTGGTTGGAGTGGGTGGCGCGGGCAAAACGCGATTGGCAATTGCGGTTGCCGCGCAATACCAACCCGATTTTTCTGGAGGCGCGTGCTTTGTGCCGCTTGCCGGAGTGGGCAGTCTTGAACTTGTGCCAGACAGCATTCTCGAGGCGTTAGGGGTTAGCAGTTCGGGCAACTCCAGCAGTATGTTGCTCGAGTTGTTGACCGAGCGTGAGCTGTTATTGGTGCTCGACAACCTCGAGCACCTTCCAGGCATGGACGTGTTTGTGG
>JANMUC010000096.1:0-5188 GCA_031391225.1 Deinococcales bacterium | reverse complement strand
CAGGGTTTCGACCAGACCTGCGGCTTGAACGGCGGCGACCAAGGTGCTGAAATCTTTGTTGCCCGCCGCAATATCGACGATCGTACCTGGGTTGCTCGATTGCGCCAGAACGCTCGAGAGCATGAGTGCACCGACAAATGCCAAAACTTTTTTCATGTTGTTCCTCCGACTAGAGATTATGTTTTGCCATCTCGAGTGACTGAACGACACTACACACTTAAAAAGCAATAAGTCATACAAATGAATCGTATGATAAACCCACAAATTTAGCGAAGGCTCATCCAATTCCTAAAAAACCTGGGATGCAGACTACAGAAGATGACTCATTCTGTAGCACCCCATGCACTTTGAAATCGAAAGTCTAAAGAAAATCAAACATGTCGATCAAAGGCTCTAGTGCGGCTTCTTGATCACGAGACACCCCTAAAAGTATGTTGACCCTCGAGAAACCCGCATCTTCCTTCCAAAAACACCAAGTCTGTAAGATGCGCCCCGCGCACCATGAATGCGTTAGCGACGGTGCGCAAGGCGACCCAAGCCCGCCAGCGATGCCGCCCGAAGCGACCATGCCCGAAGCGCCGCAAGCCCGCCAGGTGCTGTCTTACGAGCAAGAAGCGCGAGTAGCCCGTCAGGTGCTGTCTTACGAGCAAGAAGCGCGAGTAGCCCGTCAGGTGCTGTCTTACGAGCAAGAAGCGATGCCGCCCGTCAGGTGCATTTTGGCATCAAGAAGGTGCTGCTTTAAAGGTCAAGAAGCGCACCCTAGCAAAGTCTTTATTTTGCGAAATGGTTCGCATAAAGCAAAGTCAACACAGCTTTAGCCCTATCTCCTTGATCACACCGATTTGGCGAGGAACGCTTTAACTGATACACTGCTTTCCGCATGAAGAAGTACCTCGCTCGAGTGCTGGCGTTGATCCTCACGGTTTTGCCGTGGGTCAGTGTTTTAGCTGCACCCAGGGTCGCCAAAACCGAATCGGCACTGGTAGGACCACTTCAGCCCGAGCCGCATCAGGTTTCGCAAAGCCATCCGAGCACCCCAGCAACGCCAGGGTTAGCCTTCCTCGAGTTTTACCGAAAATGCCAGAGATTGGTTTTTTCTTCATGCCCGACTGCAATTGGACGGCGGTTAGGACAACATAATCCTAATTGACTCGAGCATGAATTGTTGTGCTCGAGCTTGAAACGGCTGTTCTCAAAACCTCAACCCAAATAAGGAGAAATCAATGACAGGTCCCGCCAAAAAAAGCCAAAGCGCTCAAACGCTTGCCCGACAAGCCCGCAACAGGAATCAAAAGGCACCGCAACCCTCGAGCGCCAACAATCACTTCTGGACAGGTATCTTTTTGTTCGCCAGTGTTTTGCTTTCAATTTTTGTATTGTGGAAACCATTTGCTCCACGGACCGAATACTTGTCGGTTGTGCCCAAAAGCCCGGTCACCGTTGCCGACTTAAAGAAAGCGCTTCTCGATACCGGCGCTTTACCCAATCCTGACGCCATTAAAATCAATCCAGATGGTGTGCGCTATACCGTGGTCAGCAGCGATCCAAAAAATCCGATCAGCAAAACCACCTGGGCGTCAATCGCCAAGATTTTACCCAACAAGTTGACCGGTGCAGTTGCCGAGTTTCGAGCCGACCCGCAAAAACCAGTCAATTTAGGTTTGGATTTGCAAGGTGGCTTGCGAGTCGTGTTGCAAGTCAAAAACAAAGTCATTCCATCGGCAGAAGACCTCAACCAAAGCCGCAGCGTGATTGAAAACCGCGTCAATCAAACCGGTGTCGCCGAACCGCAAGTGCAAATCAATGGCAATAACCGCATCGTGGTCGAACTTCCAGGCTTATCGCAAGCCGATCAAGACCGCGCGATTGCCCTGGTCGGTAAAACGGCAAAACTCGAGTTTAGGCTTGTTAAACCACAAGCCGCTAACAAGGGTGAAGCTGAATTGACTGATGCAGACATGGAACCCGCCACGCTGACAGGGGAAGCTGTTGCCAAAGCGCAAACAGCTTATTCGCAACTTGGTGCGCCCGAAGTTCAATTCGAGATGACACCTGCTGGTTCAGTCGCGTTTGAAAAATTAACAGGTGACAATCCAGGACGCCAGTTTGCCATTGTGCTCGACGGCAAAGTGCAGAGCGCTCCTAGAATCAATCAACGTATTTCAGGAAATGGTGTCATAACGGGCAACTTCACGCTCGAATCCGCCAACGATCTTGCGCTGGTGATGCGTTCAGGTTCATTGAAAACAGAACTTGAAATCATTGACACTCGAGCCATTGGACCAACACTGGGTCAAGACGCCATCCGTCAAGGCATTCTGGCATCGCTAGTTGGTGTAGGCGCTGTGGTTGTGATGTTGTTCGTTTATTACGGACTGTTTTTTGGGCTGGTTGCCGCGCTCGGTTTGGTGTTTTCAGCCTTGCTGATTTTTGGAATGCTCTCAGGACTTGGTGGCGTTTTGACCCTGCCTGGTATTGCAGGTTTGGTCTTGACGATTGGTGCTGCCGTTGACGGCAACGTGATTTCATTCGAGCGCATCAAAGAAGAAATGCGGGCGGGTAAAAACCTAAAAAGTGCCACCAACGCCGGATTCGGGCATAGCTTTACGACCATTTTTGACGTGAACGCCAGCCACTTGCTGTCCGCTCTGGCGCTCTACAATTACGCCACAGGACCCGTTAAAGGTTTCGCAGTGACCCTGGCGGTTGGTGTGATCGGTTCGACTTTCTCGAACCTAGTGTTCTCAAAATGGTTTTTGGACATCCTCGAGTCACGCTTTAAGTTCCGTGCGCGTGACTGGTTTGCCACGCCCAAGCTTGACTTTATGGGTTTGTCAAAATTCATCACCACCGCCAGTGCCACACTAGCCCTGATTGGTCTGGTCATCATTTTGACCAAAGGCTTTATTTTCGGAGTGGATTTCACGTCGGGAACAAGCTTTAGCTTAAAAACCAATGCCAGTGTCACCAGTGAAATGGTACGCGATTCCATGAACAACTTGAAAGTCAAAGACAAAACCGGCAAGGAAGTGACCTCGAGCGGAACCAGTATTGTTGAAAGCCAAACCCCCGGCACCGACGGTAAAGATTTTACAGTTCGTGTTGGTGAACTTGACCCCACCGCAAAGAAAACGTTTAGTGCCGTTCTCGAGAAACTGCCAGGCGGCAAGGTGTATCAAACTGAAATCGTTAGCGCTTCAGTCGGTAGTGAATTGCGCGTCAAAACCATTCAAGCAGTCTTGGTTTCTTTGCTGCTCACACTACTTTACGTGGCATTCCGATTCGACGTGATTTTGGGGGTCGGTTCGGTGGTCGCTGTGGTTCACGACGTATTTATTGTGATGGGCTTGTACGCACTTTTGGGGCGCGAGTTCACCATCACCAGCGTCGCCGCCGTGCTGACCTTGATTGGCTACAGTTTGAACGACAGCATCATTGTCTCTGACCGTATCCGCGAAAATCTAAAATTGATGCGTGGTGCTCCTTACGCCGAAATCGTCAACACCAGCATCAACCAAACCCTGTCCAGAACCATCATGACCTCAGTTGCCACCATGTTGCCATTGGTCGCTTTGCTGTTCTTGGGCGGTCCAGTATTGCGTGACTTCTCGCTCGTGCTGATCGTCGGTATTTTGGTCGGAACCTACTCGAGCATTTACATCGTCGCGCCAATGGCGGTGTTTTACAAGAATTGGCAGGAGAGCCGCCGGACTCCAGGCAAGATGGCAAAGACTTAAAGCGAATAGCAAATCAAAAATCTCGAGGGTGATTGAAGTTCACCCTCGAGATTTTGATTGCGGATCATTGCAAGATTTTCCAACGGTAAAACCCTAGAAAGCTTGGGTTGCTGGGAATCGGATGGAATGCGGCATCGGGATGTTTCATGATGGTTTGAAAACGCAGCAAACGCACTTCGCCGCTCCACTCGCCGTCGCCGCCAGTGTGATACACGATTCTCGAGTTTCCCAGGTACACCATCGTGTGATACGAATTGAGTTTTGGGCGTATGAAAATGAGCATGTCACCGCGCTTGGCGGCTCGAATGTCTTTGGTGGCAAAGTCCATGCTGTAATTGACCAGGTATTTTGCACCGACCCGACCCACCAGTTTTCCGGTCATGACATCGTCTTTTTGATACGCGCCTGGCGCATCCCGAAAAACACTTTTGCGAATCAACGGAACAGGGAATTGATACGATTGAACGTTTGAATAAATTGCTGGCGGAAGGTATTTAAATTTCTTAAACCAAGTTGCATCGTGAGGCATTAGGGCATTGACAAAGGCATACCGCAATAAGCCAGCACAATCTTGGTCGCGGGCAGCCCAGTCGCTCGAGATGCCGTAATACTGACTCTCGGCGGTGCTGGCAAACCAATCGTTGAATGCCAGTACATCATTACCACGAAGTTCGAGCACATCAGGATAGCCGTCCTGGTCGGTATCGCTCGAGTTTGGAGCGGCGACAATCCCAAAGCTTGAAAGAAAACAAATTGCAAAAATCAAATGCAGGAATTTCATAGCTCGAGTGTAATTGAATTTTTGCAAAAGTAATGAGGAAAAACGAAACAGGTTGTGGCTCACCAAGCTTTTGCTAGCACTTGCACAATGTTGTCTCGATAAAACCTGTATTCTAAGCTCATGAAAGTTGGAGGATATTGAATGCGAATTAATCCGTGGTTGATCTTACTTGCGCTGATTGCCGTTGTGTGGCTGGTGAATGCTGGCTCGAGCTTCGGCGGGAATCGCACTGTTTCGTATGACACGTTCGTGACGTGGATCAAAGAAGGCAAAGTCCGGCAAGTGGTCATTACCGAAAATCGGGTCGATATTCAATTGCAAGTTCCCGAGAAAGCCACGACATCAAACGGGCAGGAAATTGCCCAGCCAAGCTCGAGCTTCACCACGATCTTGCCACCAGTCGAAGCTCGAGATGCCGATTTGATGGCAAGTTTGATCAAAGCTGGGGTCAAGATTGTGCCGCAAAACCCCTCGCAATGGCTGCCGCTTCTTAGTGCGTTCTTGCCAGTGTTGATCATGCTCGGGTTTTTCTGGTTTATTTTCATGCGCGGTCAAGGTGGGCAAGGGCAGGTCATGCAGTTTGGGCAGTCTCGAGCCAAGCAGTACGGCAAAGAACGCAAGGTCAGCACGACCTTTGCCGATGTTGCAGGGCATGAAGAGGTCAAACGCG
>JANMUC010000069.1:0-4797 GCA_031391225.1 Deinococcales bacterium | reverse complement strand
CGGCGCGGTCATGTTGCTCGAGACTGGCGGCAAGTGCCAATAAATCATCATATGAACCATTGATGGTTTTCAGTTCGACCAGTTTCATTTTGCCGTTGGTCAGTGTGCCCGTTTTGTCCATCGCCACGGTTTTGACCCGTGCCAGTTCCTCGAGTGCCGCGCCAGATTTGAACAGTGCGCCCGCCCGTGCGCCTGCCGCCATCGCAGAGAGCATCGCGGCTGGCGTGGCAATGACCACCGCGCATGGGCTGGCGACCACCAGAAAAGTCATGGCGCGGTACCAAGCCGCGCCAAGCTCGAGTCCGAAGACAAAATGTGCGAACACGAACACCAGCGGAATGCTGAACAAGACTGCAATCGTGTACGGACCCTCGAGCTTGTCGGCAAATTGCTCGGTTGGACTTTTTGCGGCTTGGGCTTGCTCGACCAACCTCGAGAGTTTGGCTAGTGTGCTTTCACCCGCAGGTTTTTCAACCTGAACCCGCAGCACACCCGAACCGTTCAGTGTGCCCGAAAAAACCGTGCTACCTGGTTCTTTTTCGGCTGGAACACTTTCACCCGTAATTGCGCTTTCATCAATTGCACTTGAACCCTCGAGAATCGTCGAATCTGCCGCGAATCGTTCACCAGGTTTGACCAGTAGCACATCACCTGTGGCTATTTCCTCGAGTTTGACCCATTGTTCTCGTCCGTCACGCACCACAGTTGCACCTTCTGGCGAAAGGTGCATTAAAGCCTGAATTGCGTTTTTGGTGCGTCCCAACGCCCAATCTTGCAGCGCATTTGAAAGGCTGAACAAGAACAGCAAAATCGCACCGTCTTCGGCACGGTTGACCGATGCCGCACCGAGGGCTGCCACGACCATCAAGAGGTCAACATCGAGTTTGCGTTCGTGAAATAACGTATGGATGGCTTCTCTGGCGGCAGGAATGCCGCCAGCCAAAAACGCCAGTCCGTAACACAACCACATGATGGTGCTCGCACCGTTGGCACTGGCAACAATGCCACCTAGCAAGCCAAATAAGGTTAGGGCTGTCAGGCTGAATGCCCTGGCAATCGGGTCTGACCAGAGCTTCTCGAGTTTAAAACCAGATGGTGTTGGTTGTGAGGGAAATACCTTACTAGGAATCATTCCTAATAAGATACTCCAGACGTATAGGATAAGTAAACCAAGCAAAATGCTCGAGATTCAAATTGCACAATCTCTAGCCTTAAAAAAAACGGCGTTTACCTTGTCTCGAGACTGCCAACAAATTTCTTCAAAATCCCCAGGTTGGGGTCAAATCGAAACGGATTGACCGATTCACCCTTCTCGAGGATCGTGATAAACGCCCGCGCTCCAGGGACAGTCAACGAATACAAGTTTAAAGCGCTCGAGCCACCCTCACTGACCCGAACTTGCGTGCGACGTTTTTGCGCCAAAGCTTGAAGCTCAAAACGTTTTTGGGTCAAGGCTTTATTCTGACCTGGTGTCAAAATTTTAGTCTCGAGGGTTTTGAGCATCAACTGCGCGGCATCAGGCTCGAGCTTGGCTGTTGCACTTAAACCACGCAAAAGCCCGAGCAGTGGTTTTGATTGATTCTTGGTAAATGCCAAGTTTGGCATGACATCAATTTGCGTGGCAATGTTGACCGTGTTCATCAACTCGAGGACGGGCTGGTATTGATCGAGGGTTTTGGTCATGGTGGGTTGCGCAAAGGCGAAACAAAGTCCAAGAACAATCAAGCTTAAAAAGTATTTCATGGTTGACCTCGAGCTTTATTCTGCTGCTCAGAAGTGAATTTCTGAGACGCCTGAGAACTCAATCCCAGGCGTCTCAAAAATTTCGTTATGGAGCCATGCGGTGTCGCAGGGCAACTTGGGTATCTTCGTAATACTGGTTTTGACGCGCGGGTGATGGTGCGGTAGCCGCAAGACCGTAAGCCTCGTACCAACGGAATGGCTTGAGCGGCACGCCAATCGCTTTGGCAGACTCGAGCACGATTTTGTAGGCGGCTTTGGCTTTAAAACTCGCCTCGAGATAACGCATATCCTCGTAAGACTCGAGCGCATTTTCCGCTAGGCGGTCTGCGCCAGCCAGCAAACCGCGCACCTGTCTGGCTTTGGGATTTTTCACCAAATCGCCCAAGATGACGTTCGATTGATTGATGTAGGTGGCGACCAAATAACGGTTCATGTTGTCACGGTCAAATTGCGAGAAATCCCAGTTCAGGTCAATGTAACTCATCATGGTATTGGATTGGTCACCCAACCAAGAATAGGTAAAATCACCCGTTGTACCAAAATCGGTGTTGTCTTGATAATCAAAACCATCGTGCGGGTGCGACATTGCCAAATGATGCCCGACCTCGTGAATTAGCGTGGTGGTCAGACCATAAAACTGGCTGATGTCGGGGGTCACAACCGCATTGACAAAGCTTTGAGTGCCCGTCAAATAATCATCGTCGGCAAGCCCAAGGTAAGGAATTGGCACATTGTCAGGCACGGTGTAGGCAACAATCGGCAGTTCGTAATTTTTTTGGTCAAAGCCAATCAACTTATCAAGATTCAGCAAGCTGTACACAAAAATACTCGCGCCAGGATACCCACCAAAAGCATCGGGGTAACAGGTGGTGTTGTTCGCCACACACTCGTAAGTCCGTTTGGCTTCGGGTGTGTACACCTGATCTTTTAACTCGAGTTTAAAGTCGGTCAGGGGTTGGAGTTTTTTCACTTGCTCGAGGAATAATTTTTTGTCAATCAGGCTTTTCCCATCCAAACCAGGCACGCCTTGGTACACATTGGTGGCAAGCTTGACCGTGTCGGGTAAAACGGGTTGGGTCAATCCTGCGCGGTAAATCGGTGAAGTGGTGAACAGCAAATCGATTGCCACGTAACGCACGATTTTACCCAAATCGCCAGACAGGTCGTTAAACGGACGGTAGGTGGTTTTGGTGCTGCCGTAATCCCAGATTGGCGGCATCCGGTAATCGGTTGCGTTATCGCCGTCAATGTCGGCATTGGTAATGTCGTACATGCTCGAGTTGAATTCTGGACCGGCGGACAGGTCAAAGAACCACAACCTCGAGAGCTTACCCAAACCCGTTTGCTTGTCGTCTGGGGTTGTGCCGCCCCACGCGATCATTTTTCTCGAGCTGCGCAGTGCACCAAAGTTGTAACCCGTGTCAGGGTCGGGTTCGTCGGTTTTGGTGTACACATGGAATTTAAAATCTGGACGGTCAAACCAGTTGACCAAAAACACCGTGTAATCTTTGGTGTTGACGCCCAGACGTTCGGGTGCGTTGTAAGCCAACCATTTTTCGACGCTGGGCGCGTCAATCCAGTAATTTTTGTCAATCACTTTGCCAATGTTGCTGGCGTTCGCGGGGCATGGTGATGTCCCTTGGCAGTTGTAATCGGCTTGAAATGCCGTCAGCGGTTTTTCTACGGCGATGCTCGAGAGGTGCTTGAAGAACGCGTTCTCGAAGGATTTATCGGCAAATTTGATTTTATAATCATAACCAAAGTTGTTGCCCGTGTATTCTGGAGCGCCATAAAAACTGGGGAAACGGTTGATGGCTTTGTACTTGCTGGGTAAGACTTTCTTGAAGGTATTCAGGTTGACTTCTCGAGCACCATTGCCTTGGTTGTAACCCACGAATACCAAATTAATTTTTAAATCCTGATGAATGAATTTAAACTTTCCTGGCTGCAAGGTTTCCAATTCGGGACGCGAACGGAGGTCTTGACTGGCACTGTCGGCTTGGACAGCGTCTTGGGTTGGCGTTTGATTGCACGAAGCCATCAGTGCGGCGAGACTTAAAACCAAAGCAGCACGTTTATACAAAATCATGAGCAGCACCTCCGAGATTTGTAAGGATATAGTAAGCCCAAATTTGGTAGTGACAAGTCTCAAGATAATGACAGGACTCGAGTTCAAAAGAACCAAAAAACTTTCTTTTGAACCACTCCAACAGTATTCTCAGGCAAAAGCCGTTATATGAGAACCTCGAGTCGTAAAAAAGCTCGAGATCAAGATAAAATCTCGAACCTGAAAAAACTTTAGTTATTCAAACCGAGCGTCAGTCCATTTTTGTGAACTCGCCGCGCTTTCCACGGTTTTCTCAATAAAATGCACGCCCCGCGCACCATCAAGCACCGTCGGAAAATCACCCTCGAGCGCCGTTAACGCCACCCCAGATTTTTTGGCGCGAATTGCTTCAGCAACCCCAACGTAGACATTGGCAAACGCCTCGAGAAACGCCTCGGGATGCCCAGCCGGAATCCGAATCGCTTTTTTCGCCGCATCGCAAAGATAATCTGCACCACGAGTCAAAATCTGGCGCACACCACCCAGTGGGTTAAACTCGAGATAATTTGGGTTTTCTTGATGCCATTCGATGCCGCCCTTCGTGCCAAAGACCCGAATCCGAATGTCATTTTCGCCACCCACTTGAATCTGCGAGGCGATCAACACGCCCTTCGCGCCGTTGGTAAAACGCATCAACAAATTGCCGTCGTCATCCAGTTTGCGTCCAGGCACAAACGAAGTTAAATCCGCGCAAATCGCATCAAGCTCGAGTCCACTTATGGTTGCCATTAGATTTTCGGCGTGCGTACCAATGTCACCTATCGCACCAGCCGCTCCAGAACGCGCTGGGTCGGTGCGCCAATCGGCTTGCTTTTGCCCTGAAGCCTCGAGGTTGGTCGCCAGCCAACCCTGGTTGTACTCGACAATCACTTTGCGAATAGTCCCCAGGTCGCCGCGTCGCACCATTTCGCGGGCATGACGCACCATCGGATAACCCGTGTAATTGT
>JANMUC010000067.1:0-1270 GCA_031391225.1 Deinococcales bacterium | reverse complement strand
CCGCACTTGATTACCCTTGACCAACTCGGTTTCGAATTCCAACCCGTTGGCGAGTACGACCTGAGTTTCTCGAGCGACAGCCAATTCCGTGTTCAAGCCCGTCATCAAGCTTGGGGCGGCAGCACTGCGGTCAGCGTCAATACTGCCATTGCCACGCAAATGAACGGTCAGAAAGTGGGGTTGTACATCAACCCACCAGCAGGTCAAAGCCCACTTCGTGTCGGTAATACTGGCGTTCGCACAGTTGTTCCCGCAGGCGGTCTGGACTTGGGCGCAGGGTACTCAGTCACGCTCTCAGGCTCGAGCTACACCTTCAAAAACCCCAGTGGTGACAAGCTGGTCGTGAATTTAAACGGTGGTTACATGGACGCTTACGTCTACCCAGCCACGACTCGAGTTGGTCAGATGAAGGGCTTGCTGGGCAACATGGACAGCGATCTTGGCAACGAATTTATCAAACGTGACGGCGGTGTATTCCCAGCACCAACCACCAGCGCTTTGCTGCACGAGTACGCCAACTCTTGGAGCATCCCAAGCCTTAGCGACTCACTGTTTGTTTACGATCCAAACGAATCATTCGGTGGCTTTAACAACCCAGATTTTCCAAGTACGCAACCAACCTCAACACCAGAACAACAAGCGGAAGGCAAGCAAAAGTGCCTTGACGCCAACGTTCTGCCCAAAAACCTCGAGAATTGCATTACCGATGTCACGCAAACGGGCAACAGTGACTTTGCCACCAATGCAGGGAAGGTGCAAGAACCAATCAAGCAAATCAAACCCGATGTTGTTGCAAAACCAGATTTGGTGGTTGTCAAAGGCGCAGTGAGGTTCGGTGAATGCCGCCCTTACGCCCCGTATGCCATTGCTTCAGTTGTGGTGAAAAACATTGGTACGGCTGCCAGCCCAGCCATTCTGGACAAAGGAATCGTACAAATTGTTGACGCCGCCGACGCTGACCTTGGTGCAGGCTACCGAGGCAACGGTGTGGGTTTGCAAAGCCTGTCCCCAGGTGAAACCGCCGTCGTCAACATCAACGCGTATTACCCATTCACCAACCCAGTCGGTGCGGATACCAGCCACGATTACGTTGCTCGGGTTGACTTTGGAAACTGGATCGACGAACAGGGACACCGATCCTCGTACTTTCTTCTGCTCGTCCGGCCCGATGCTTCGTCGGCGTTCGATGATGTCCAGGAGTTGCTGACGAAGAGGTCGGTCTCACACGGCTTCGATCTGGTCGGAGCACTCGAGGGTCAGGGCCAGCGCC
>JANMUC010000053.1:0-1184 GCA_031391225.1 Deinococcales bacterium | reverse complement strand
GGTGGGTGGGAAGCCTGTGTCGAGCATTTCAAAGCCTTTGGTGCGGCGTTCTTCGAGTTGGGCTTTGGTGTAACGGGTAGGTTTCCAGAACATTCTTGGATTTTAGCAGATTTGATCAACCTGGCACTACCCGAGTCAATATCAACTTTACGATTACCAAATACACAAGGCTGCCTTCGAGAGACACTCCGAAATCCCCGCCCTATGAATCGAACCTGGAGATGTAATCTGATTTGGTTTTGCAAAACTTCAAAACTCGAGTTCGTGAACCGCACCGTCGCTCGAGCTTCCTATTCTGAAAACACATCAAGCTGATTCGCTTGCTCGTAACGCTGCATGTACCCAACAGTCAACCGCCAAACGCCCTGGTACGGCTCGAGATCAACATTGTGCTGGCGCATCAGTTCGCGCACAAAAGTTTCTAACTCTTGATATTCCTGGGCTGTTTTTGGTTCGTGCAAATCCTGATGGAGTTGCTGCCAGGTTTTTACGGTTTGGGATACTTGAATCATTCTGGTCGCCCTTTACGATTCAACACACTTCAAAACTCGAGTTCGTGAATTGTCCCAGGTTCGTTGTTCAATGCCAAAGCGCGACTGGTCAATTCCTCGAGCCTTAACGCCACACCTATTGAATACCCGCGTAGTTCACCGTCAGGAGTTTGTGTAAACCTTGTTGGAACGCCTTTGATCGTAATTTTTACGCCTTCAACCGTGATCGTGTAATCACTCCGAATTTCGTTCGCAACCAATGTCATACGTTTACTCCTTTCAAGCCGTGTGCGTCGTGATAATCCAGTATCCGTCAAATCAAGCGACCTTGACCCGAATCAAACGCTGATCTTCTAAACGATACTCGAAATTGATTCCAGGCACACGATCAAGGGCATTATTCAGCAAATCTTTGCTTGTCGCAATTCCAACCAGAACCGTCTCGAGCAACTTCACCAACGGAATATGGTCTTGTCGTGCCGCTTCGACGGCATGATCGGACATGCTGATTTCTTGTTCGATCAGCGCCTCATGAATGGCATCTAATTCCCATTGCAAGATGGTGGCAGTGGTGAAATCAAAACCATTCTTCACAATCTGAGAACTTGCAGTTTTAGTTTTTAGTGTTCAGGACAATCAAACTTGAAAAGGGCTTCCCAATCCTGCTTTGAATAGCAGTCCTATGATCCAAGA
>JANMUC010000051.1:0-6249 GCA_031391225.1 Deinococcales bacterium | reverse complement strand
AGGCTTTCATGTTTCTCACTAGTGCGTTTGCCCTACTGAAAGTCATGAGCCAGCTTGACTTGATTGAACTCGCACCAAAAACGTTTTACATTCCAGGCGCGGTCAACATTGGCGTGCTCGAGACGCCCGACGGCGGCGCGTTGTTGATCGATTCGGGGTCAGACAAAGACCATGCCAAAAAAATTCTTAAAGCCTGCCGTGCCAAAGACCTCGAGCCTCGAGCAATTCTGAACACCCATTCGCACGCCGACCATTACGGCGGCAATGCCTATTTGCAAGAAACCTGTAGCATTCCCGCCTATGCCCCTATTTTCGAGGAAGCCATCATCAAATACCCGATTCTCGAGCCGATGTATTTGTACGGCGGCGTGCGTCCACCCAAAAGTTTGCAAAACAAATGGTTGATGGGCGGACCCAGCGGAACCAAAATCCTTAACGAACCAGGGTTTAAAACCATTTGCGATCTCGAGTTGGAACTGATTGATGTCGGCGGTCACGCCTCGCAAATGTTCGCCGTCAAATTTGGGGATGTGCTGTTTGCAACCGATGCCGTTTTTGGAATTCCCACGCTCGAGAAACACCCACTTCAATTTGCGGTAGATATTGCCCGTCAACGCGAAAGTATTAATGTGATTCGAAATATTGAAGCTCGAGTTTTGCTGCCAGGACACGGCGAGCCAACGACAGACATTTCAGGCATTTGCAAAGCCAATCTCGAGGCAATCGAACGTGCCAACCGAGCGGTTTTTGCTGCCTGCCAAACCCCCAGCTCCCTTACCCAAATTCTCGCTCGAGTTTGCGAAACCTTCCAGATTTCCATGACCTCACTCTCGAGCTACGTGCTAAATCAAACCGCCGTGCTCGCGCATTTGGTCGAACTCGAGGAACGGGAATTGGTGAGGCAGGAGATTTTCGAGAATGTTTTGGTTTGGAAGGTGTTGTCGTGAGTAGTTTAAAGAAAAACCTCAAACTGACAAATCCTTATTGAAAAGCACTTGTAACATTTATCGCTTTGTAATCTTTGGACCTATATAAACCACGTAGAGTGGCTCTGTTGCATTTACTGGTGACGAAAAGTGAATTCGATACTGTGGTGTTTTTATTTTCCCATGCCAAGGACAGAATATTTTTTTGTTTGGTTGTGTTGGATGTTTAAACTCCAGTTCATCACGAAAATCAGCTTTCTCTGAATCTGAAGAATCTGAAAACCAAGCTTTGCTACCCTCAAAATAGTCTTTTTGGATTTGGTGTCCTTCAGGTGTTCGTACACCCTGGTCATCAAAACAGCCCTTGAATCGGTCAAGAGTATCCAGGAGAGCTTGTATGCGGTTTGCAGCATAATCAACAAAGGGTTGATTTTGAAGCGGCGCAAAGCAGTCTGTAGAAAATGTAAGTCTTGGACATCTTGATACGGAAAGTTCTTCAAGTTGTTTCCACGATTGTATCGAAGTCGGTGCTTCAAGGAGAATAGCTTTAAATTTGTGTTCATCAAAATGATTGATAATTGTAAATCGCCTAATAGCTTGATCGCTGATGTGCCAATTTATTTGTATTTCTTGAAAGTCCCATTTTGAAGGGATCAAACTCACCAATTGACAATCAATGCCACAAGAGGATTGATAAGCAGCCTCGCCAAGTGCATTGCCAGTAACAATTTGTCCCTCATACTCGAAATAATCATCGTCACTATGTTCACGACTATCATCCCAGAAAGGTCCATCACGGGTTAGCCATTGCATTATTGCTTGCCGTTCGTTCAGAGGTAACATTTGAACTGCCTGAGGCATCAAAATTTTTGAAGTCACACTGGTGTTTACGATATTTCTATGACATTGCAAAGTATAACTAAACTGCCTAGCAGTGTTCCGCATTCGCATCAAACGCCCAATTGATTCACGGAATTGGGTTATGTCGAAAAATTGCCCCGCAATAGACAAATCATTGACGAAAAGCTGCAAATTACTCCCCCCACCCGGCAAAATAATTGGCATCCTTGTCAAATTGGTCAAAGAAGCCTTCAGGCCAAGCGTCAACATTACCAAAACGATCTAGTTGAGGACTTACCACTTGAGCAGAATCAATATTTCGTGATCTGAAGAAGTGTAGGGCAACCTGTTCAGGCTCGAGCTTTGCCGCTTTGACTGAACGACGAATTCCATTCAGTACGTGGTCGCTGTGCGTTTCCACAATTACTTGCACACCAGCTCGAGCGACATCTGCTAAGAATTGTCCCATGAGAGCTTGCCCCGCAGGATGCAAATGTACTTCAGGGTTTTCGATGAGGAGAATATCGTCTTTGCCTGCCGAGAGAGCAGCAACAACAATTGGAAGAACTTGTGTTAACCCAAATCCCATATGAACAGGTCGAAGGAAATCTGTATCTGCATAAGTGCGTAAACCCAGAGACACGGCGTTAGCTCGTGCTACTTGCTGCAATTCCATTGCAAACCCTGGAAAGAATGTAGCCATTCGCGCTTCAACTTGTTGAAACCTTTTGCTTGCAACATTAGGTAATGTGAGTCCCTCGATTACAGGTTCTTCTCTTCCCCAATGTAAGACGCTCATTGCATATTCGCCAGCAGCACCCACGACTGTTGCTGATTGCTTGTCTGCCAAGTCATAAACCTCGCGTGGTCCCACACGTTCTGCGGTAATGTATGAAAGCCCTCGCAAGCGATCTGCCAGAGGAGTCCCAAATTTTCTTAGTAGATCAAATGGCATTAAGTATCGCAATACATCTGGAGATTGGCGACTATCTTTATCTAAAGCGAAATGTTTTAACAAAAGTGACATATCAGAACGTTCTCCCTCAAACGTCCAATGATGGTTTTTGTTGTCGTCAACAAGTCCAATATTAAAACTGTTTCTGCCATGAACTTGGTCAACAATATCTAACACTGTACCAAGTTGAATTGTTTCACCATTAAGCATCAAGCGTTTAGACCATTCATGTTCACGCATGGTTTGATGCAATAGCACAAGCCCTTGTAAAACAGATGACTTTCCAGAAGCGTTTGTGCCAGTCAGTAATGTCAATTGAGCAAGTGGCAGCTCTAGATTTTCAAAGCATTTAAAATACTGAAGATTAATTTGGGTTAACACCAAAAACCTCCTTAAGCATTTTTTGTGCTAATGCGAATCTGTCATCTACTCTTTTCTTGTCGTTTGTTGCGTAAGTAATTGATGTATTAAAATCTGGATTTTTTATGAGTTGGATAAAAGAAGAAAATAATAATTCAGAACGTGCTTCTACTATGTTTTCAGGATAAATAGAAAGTCCAGTAGACATAACATCCCAAAGTGACGCGTTTACTACGCTGCGTTTATCTTTTGCTAAATCGATCTTCCTAAAAGCTTGTTCACCAAAAACCCGTTTGTTGTTTATGAGACTTGTTCTGAGTTGATTAGCTAGTTCTTCTAATTGATTTTCACTAAGCTTGTTCATTTTCTTAAGCGCCCGAGCTAAGAAATCATCCATATCTCCTTTGTATTCATCAACAGTTAGAAGTTGAAAAGCACAAAATCTATTGACGAACTCTCTATCTCGCATTAAAGAAGTTTGAAGATTCTTGCCCGTTACATCAATAAAAAGTGCAGATGTTGCTTCTTTTCTTAAAAAAAGTGTCCCTGGTCCTGAGTAAAGAGAATTTCGCATCTGTTGGCGCGTTAAAGGTACGCCACTATTAACCCTCTCAAAAATATCCAATCGCGCTCTTTCAGGGACTTTTGCGTCAATTACATACAAAATTAAAGTAAAATCTTCTACACGATTTTGGAGTTTTGGCGGCAGGTCTTTAAAAAGCTTATTTTCTAATTCGTGGTCACGGTCTTGACCTAGTTCATCTTTACTATGGAATTTTAATTTAAGTTCGTTATTTACAAACCGTCGAAAAGTTGTCAAACGTTGTAAACCATCTACTACGATCATACGGGCATGTTCATCTTCTGCTAAATAAAAAACTGGAAGTGGAATCCGCATCAAGACTGATTCAATTAACTTGCTCTGTTTATCTTCAGTCCAAATGAAATCTCTTTGAAAATCAGGGTCCATTATATATGAACCTTTTGCAATTCTTCTCAAAACCTCATGAATTGTTCGTGGTTCGTTCCGAATAAGCAAAGTATCAATTGGATAATCACCCAATGAATCTTTGGTAACATCTAACCCTTCGATTTCTTCATTTTTACTTTCACTCTGGACTTCATTGGTCATAAAAACGTCCTTCACTGAACTGTTCGCGGCTTTTAGCAAAACTTGACCGTAAAGAGATTTAGTCTTGGTAGCCCTGAAAAATTATATAACTTTATCACCCAAGCAATGAATGCAATGGGAATTCAAAAGAGAGAGTGTTTGATTTTGTCCACCAAGCAAATCTCGAGATGAAGAATTCTATTTTCTTTAAATTTCCTCGAACACTTCCGCTTCAAACCCAACAGGCACTTTGGTCACTTCAGGTCGTGGCTTATGCCCACTGACCCCCGCCAAATGGTCAATCAAATCCCCAATCACGGCGCTAGCAGTCACCATTCCACCAGCTCCGCCACCTTGAACTATGACTGTACCGCAGGCATCACCGTTAAACAGCATGGTGTTGCGGCTCGAGGCGGATTGCGCGAGTGGATGGTCTGCCTCGAGAATCACAGGGCGAACTTTGGCTTGCCATTCCAAACCGTTTGGCACGATGCTGCCCACCAGTTTGACGCGTTTGCCATTTTTGACGGCGGTCTGCACTCGTTCGCTCGAGAGTCCTTCAATGCCTTTGACCTCGAGTTTTTCAAAAGCGAAATCTGGGTCTACGGTTAAGCGTGCCAGAACGCAGAGTTTGTGTGCGGCGTCAAAACCGCCAACGTCGAGGGTTGGTGGGTCTTCGGCATAACCCAAGTCTTGGGCTTCGATGAGTGCCGCTTCATAACTTGCGCCTGCCTCCATGCGGGTCAGAATGTAATTGCAAGTTCCAGATAAAATCGCGTGAAGCTCGAGGGTGTCAGAGCTGCGGAGTGTGCCGCAAATTGGTCCAATCACGGGTGTTCCTGCCATGACTGAAGATTCAAAATAGAGTTGACCGTTTTCGGCATACGGTTTTAACGCATCCCAGCGTTCGGCGAGTACGGCTTTGTTGGCGGTGACAATTGGTTTGCCAGCCTTTAATTGCGGCAGCATAAACTCGAGGACTTTGGTCGTGCCGCCCATTAAAGCCAGAACAATATCGGCTTGCTCGAGCACGGCTGGATCGTCTGAAAAGCTGACGTTTGGGTATTCGTAATCTCTGGTTTTGCTGGGGTTGCGCACCAAAACGGGGGAGAGGTGCAGGTCAAATCCCATGTGCTCAAATAAGGCTTTTCGTTTCCAGAGCAAGGACAGCGCACTGCTGCCCACCGTACCGCCACCGATGACGCCAATGTTCAAACGCTTCATGCCTCGAGTATACCCGTTGGTATACCAAAATTGAAGTTTTGAACAATTTGAACTCGGAATCGATCAAACTCGAGATAGACTAAACTCATGATTGATTACGGTGTGCTCTGCATTGAAGACCAAAGCGAAGGACTGGCAGCCGTGCGAAAAATGTTACCAGAACCTCAATTTAAAGAGGTAATGCTTGAGCAAGTTCCGGACGAAAACGCTTCGATCAGGCGGGTGCTGCGAACAATGGTCGAAATGCGGGGCTTGCCTTTGGTCTTGACCATCGGAGGTTCGGGCGTTGGTATCCGCGAGCGTGTACCTGAGATGACACTCGAGATTATTGAACGTCAAATTCCTGGCATTGCCGAACTGGCGCGGCTGGCGGGCATTCAAAAATCGCGTCGGGCTGCGTTGTGGCGCGGTGTGGCGGGAAGCAAAGGTAAAACTTTGGTCATCAACCTACCAGATTGGGAAACGGCTGTCGCCATCGAAGCCATTGCGTCAGTGTTACCCATCACCATCAAGAATCTCAACGGATTATGAAAACCAGCATTTCCACTCGAGCAGCCAGCATTCCCAAAAACGTTTTTCTGGCGATGGATCAAGCCAAAGCTAAGGCTCGAGCAAATGGTCTTGAGGTTATCGACCTCTCCATCGGCTCGACCGACCTTGCCGCTCCACCTGAAGCATTGCAAGAGCTATCCCGAGCGGCGTTAGACCCAAGTACAATGGGTTACGGACTCTATCAACTGAGAACTTGCAGTTTTAGTTTTTAGTGTTCAGGACAATCAAACTTGAAAAGGGCTTCCCAATCCTGCTTTGAATAGCAGTCCTATGATCCAAGA